>JASLLH010000027.1:0-18066 GCA_030747115.1 Arenicellales bacterium | reverse complement strand
AGCAGGTAGCCAATGCCGACGCTCACGCCAAATTCAAGAAAGCATGGAATGTCGAACTTTCCGATAATCCTGGATTGACGGTGACACAGATGCTGCCCGCGGCCCGCGAAGGGAAGATCAAAGCGATGTACATCATGGGCGAAAATCCCGTGCTCTCCGATGCCGACGTCATTCACGTAGTAGAAGCGCTTGAGAAACTTGAATTTCTGGTTGTGCAGGATATTTTTCTCACCGAAACGGCCAAGCTTGCCCATGTCGTGTTGCCGGCATCTTCATATGCTGAGCGCGATGGAACCTACACCAATACTGAGCGCCGTGTACAACTCACGAGGCCAGTCGTGCCGCCGCCGGGGCAGGCGCGGCGAGATCGAGAGATCATCTGTGAGCTCGCCACCGCCGTCGGTTATCCGATGGCCTACACATCGACAGCGGAGGTTAATGACGAAATGAGAGAACTCACACCTTCCTACGCGGGCATCTCGCACGCACGGCTCGAGGCGGGGGCGCAGCTTCATTGGCCCTGCCCATCGGAAGATCACCCCGGGACACCGATCCTGCACCGCGAAAATTTTGCACGCGGCCTCGGTCAGTTCCACCCAGTCGAGTACCAGCCAGCGGCCGAAGAAACCGACCCGTCATTCCCCATAGTGCTGACCACGGGTCGGATGCTGGAGCACTACCATACGGGGACGATGACTCGGCGGAGCAAAGGCCTGAACGGCCTCGTCCCGGGGCCGTTCGTCGAGGTAAACGGCACCGATGCCAAAAAAATCCGTGTCAAGGATGGCGATCGCGTGAAAGTGACCTCGCGCCGCGGCTCGATAGTCCTCCCTGCCAGGGTGGGAAGCAGAGTGGACGCAGGCGTCCTCTTCATTCCGTTCCACTTCTGGGAGGCGGCGGCCAACGTTCTCACGAACCCAGCGGCCGACCCGACTGCAGGAATCCCTGAATTTAAGGTTTGCGCCGCGCGCCTGGAGCGGGCACCGGAAAGCGGCACCGAACAAGACCTTGGGGCGTAATGGTCTTACTGCTGTCCCGATATATCTGTCGGGCACCCCGAACACGCTGAGGCCTGTCCGTGCCCCAAGATGACCCTGCGGTTAACCCGCGGACGCTGCTGAACGAACTCTTCCAGTGTGCGGTCGAGCGCGCCGTTCCCGCCCAGCACCTGGCCCACTACCTGCCCACCCCGCCCACCGGGCAAGTATGTGTGGTCGGTGCCGGTAAGGCCGCAGCAACCATGGCGGCGGCGCTGGAACAAGCCTGGCCGGGTCCGATTGCAGGCCTGGTACTTGTACCCTACGGTCACGCGGTGCCCTGCCGGCAGATCCAGGTGATAGAAGCGGGCCACCCCGTGCCCGATGCAGCAGGCATGAGTGGCGCCCGCCGGATTCTCACACTGGCGCAGGGGCTTGGCACCAGCGATCTGCTGCTGTGCCTACTCTCAGGTGGCGGTAGCGCCCTGCTGACCCTGCCCCTGCCCGGGTTATCGCTGGCCGAAAAACAAGCCCTGACCCAGCAGCTGCTGGCGAGCGGCGCAACCATCTCCGAGATCAACACGGTGCGCAAGCACCTCTCGGCCATCAAGGGCGGGCGCCTGGCCAGCGCAGCGTACCCGGCCGCCAGTCACAGTTTGCTGGTGTCGGACGTGCCGGGCGATGATCCTGCGGTAATCGCCTCCGGCCCCACTACGGCCGACCCCACCACCTGCGCACAGGCACAGCAGATCATCGCCCACTTTGCACTGAATCTACCGCCGTCGATTGCGGCTGTATTGGCTTCAGAGACAGCCGAAAGCCCCAAACCGGGAGCCGCGGCGCTCAGCCGCTCCGACACCTGCATCATCGCTTCAGCCAAAGAAGCGCTGGCCGCTGCCGCGGCGCTGGCACGGGCCCAGGGCTTTGTGGTCATCAACCTCGGCGACCGAGTTGGGGGGCCAGCCCGGCAGGTGGCTCGCGATCAAGCGAGAAAACTGCGCGAACTGATCGATGGCCGCACCGATTCGGCGCCAGTGCTAATACTCTCCGGCGGCGAGACTACGGTGGAAGTCAAAGGCCGTGGTTGTGGTGGGCGCAACCTCGAATACCTGCTTGCGCTTGCGCTTGAACTGAAGAGCCTGCCGGATACCTGGGCTATCGCCTGTGATACTGACGGGATTGACGGCTGTAGTCAGGCAGCCGGCGCGATACTGACCCCAGACACCCTCGCTCGCGCTGACAGTGCCGGGCTGGACGCCAGTGCCTGCCTGGCCGACAATGACGCCGGGGGATTTTTTCAACGGCTGGGCGATACCGTGATTACCGGCCCGACCCGGACCAACGTCAATGATTTTCGGGCGATCGCCTGTTTTGTGCCGACCGGTTGAATTACTATTGCCGGCAATTCTTATCATTCAATACAGACCATGGGCAAGCGACTAAGCAAAATTTATACCCGCACGGGAGATAACGGCAGTACCAGCCTGGCAGACGGCTCCCGGGTACTGAAGACCTCAGCGCGGATCGACGCGATGGGACAGGTGGATGAATTGAACAGCGCCATTGGCCTGCTTATGACCGAACCACTGCCTACAGCCACGCAGGAATTCCTGGTCACGGTGCAGCATGTGCTGTTCGACCTTGGGGGGGAACTCAGCCTGCCTGGCCACTCCATGGTGCAGGCACAACAAGTGACGGCCGTGGAACAGATGCTGGACCGGCTAAACGAATCGCTGCCGCCGCTGGAGGAGTTCATCTTGCCGGGTGGCACCCGGGCCGCGGCCCTCAGCCATCTCGCGCGCAGCACCTGCCGGCGGGTCGAGCGTGCACTATTTGCCCTGGCCGATGAAGGGGACATGAACAGCGCCACTCTCAAGTACGTGAACCGACTGTCCGACTTGCTGTTCGTCATGGCTCGCAGTCTCAACCAAGCGGCCGGCAAGCCAGAAGCACTGTGGCAACCCGAAAAAAAGAACGACTAACCCTGATCGAGCGGAATACCCGCCGGTGATCCGAGACTAACCTGCGCCCCGATATTTGCGCGGTAGATTGTTACGCTTCATTTTTCTGGCCGGGCACAACCAGCGCCTTCCCTGCATTTGGGCATCAATAGCCGCACCAGACTTCGACGGCATGCGCCTCTTGCGCGAGGAGTGTATGCACTACCTGAGCAGGATGTCGTTTACCTGATTCCCCGGGATGCATGGTGATTTACCACAACAACGTCCACATCATTGAATTTCTGATCGCGGGCATCGCCATTTCAAGACAGCAGTGACTGCCGGTATCGAGCCCAATCGAAATGCACGCCAGGGTCGGTTTTGCGCCCTGGTGCGATATCGCTATGGCCGACGATCTGCTCTGCGCCTATAACCGGATAAGCCGTTCTCAACAGTTCGGTCAACCACACCAGGGCTTGGTACTGATCATCCTCAAAAATCTGATCATCACAGCCCTCGAGCTCTACCCCGACAGAGAAATCATTGACCCGGCTCCGGCCGCGGTACTCAGAAATACCGGCATGCCAGGCCCGCCGGTGTACTGGCACAAATTGCAGTACCGATCCGTCACGGCGAATAAAAAAATGTGCCGCAACCTGCAGATCCTGCAATCCGGCGTAATCCGGATGACTGCCCACATCCAGACGACCTAAGAAAAGATCCGTTACATCATCGCCACCGAATTCACCTTCGGGCAGGCTGATAGCGTGGATGACCAGCAGGTCCGGCGCACAACCCGCCGGCCGTTCATCACAATGGGGTGACTCAAGATAGCTCAGTCCGCAAACCAGGCCGCTAGCGGACTCCAGCACCCAATCCGGTTTATTCATGCATCGAACCTGTCACCACAAATGAGGCCGAGAAGTTCGGCGGCACTCGCTCGGTTGGCCGAAAATTCAACCAGCCCGATCGAGTTCACATGCCAGAAACACTGTCCGGGAGGCACCGCATCGAAGTACGGCGCAAAACAAAGAGTCCGCCCGGCCACGGAAAACTCCCCTGCCCGATCCAGCACTGCACCGCGTACGCCGGTAATAACGTTGCCATAGTGGTCTATGTAGACTACCCGGCGATCTTGTTCTGCACATTGTGCCACCAGGCTATGGGTTAGGCTGACAGAAGCATCAGCCAGTGTAACCAGTTCACCGGTATCACCCGCGGTGAGGGCCACAGCTGCCGGCAGGAACACATCGCGACCATGAAAGGTAGCCGCGACTGGCGCGGTCCCTGCCCGAATAGTCCAGTACTGTGGGCGTTCATCAGTCCAGCTAAGCGCACAACTGAAAAGGCCGTTGTCCGGGCCCACCAGCCAACGCTCTCCAAGCTGCAACGCAAGTCCCAGCCGCTCGCTGCCTACCCCGGGATCCACTATTGCCAGTACCACGGACGCCGGCGGCGTGTGCGGTAACAGTGCTGCCAGCAGCGTGCCCGCACAAGCCGGAGCAAAGGGCTTTGCGCCATGGAAGAGATCAATTACGCAACACCCTGGCTGCTCCATTTGCGCCCGGGCATGCAACTGCCCGACATAGATGTCATCACGACCAAAATCAGTGAAAAGGACAATCGGAAGAGCGATGGCCAGGTACCAGTGAAGGTGATCGTTAGTTCTCGGGCGCCCCAGCACCCCTGCGCCTTTCATGTTAGCACGCGCCAGGCACAACTACTTATCCAGCCTGGCGGCTCGCCATCTCGCTGTCGGTCAGTATCTTAAGTGCAAGGGCCGCGCGAGTCTTTCACTGCGAGCAGGAATAATCGAGATTTACCGCCAAAAAAAATGTGCCGGCTGCCGACAGAATTCCGATCTGCCCAATCGCCCACGGACTGATCATCTTTTTTCGCATCCTTCCCACCGACAAAGAAAAACCCCGCGGAAAAGCGGGGTTAGTCAGTGGTTTCTTCTTGAACCGGTGCGAGTCATTCCTGCGCCGGTGCCGACGCGTCCACCCTTTCCACCAGTTGTACGAAGGCCATGGGTGCATGGTCGCCGGGCCGGGGGCCGCACTTGAGGATCCGGGTATAACCGCCCGGGCGATCCCTGAAGCGTGGCCCGAGTTCATCGAATAACTTGCTGACGGCATTTCGATCACGCAGGCGTGCGTAGGCCAAGCGCCGATTGGCAACACTGGCGCTCTTTGCCAGGGTGATCAATGGTTCGGCAACGCGTCGCAGTTCCTTGGCCTTGGGCAGGGTTGTCCTGATCTGCTCATGCATGAACAGCGATGCCGCCATATTGCTGAACATTGCCTGCCTGTGGCTCGAGTTGCGGCCGAGTTTGCGGCCGGACTTGTAATGGCGCATCGCCTCAATTCCTCTTAATGGTCAGTGCAAACCTTCGCGTTTTTCTCTTTGCAAAGATGCCGGTGGCCAGTTCTCCAACTTGACGCCCAGCGATAGGCCCCGTGTAGCGAGCACGTCCTTTATTTCCGTCAGTGACTTCTTTCCGAGATTCGGAGTCTTAAGTAGTTCTACCTCGGTGCGCTGAATAAGATCACCGATGTAATATATATTCTCCGCCTTGAGGCAATTGGCCGAGCGCACGGTCAATTCCAGGTCATCGACGGGCCGCAACAAGATGGGATCGATCTTCTCCTCCAGCATCTCCGAGGCCGGGCGATCCGTCTCCTGTAACTGCACGAATACCGAAACCTGGTCGTGCAAGATCATAGCCGCACGACGAACCGCATCCTCGGGGTCTATCGTGCCATTAGTCTCGACCTCCATGACCAACTTGTCGAGGTCGGTGCGCTGCTCGACCCGGGCATTTTCGACCGTATACGACACACGCCGGATCGGACTGTACGACGCATCGAGCCGAAGCACGCCAACCCCGCGGGTCTCACTCGTATCCGTGCCGGAATCCACAACCTGGTAGCCGCAACCAGTTGTCACCGTGATTTCCATGTCCAGTGCGCCCTCGGCCGAAAGATTGGCCAGGACATGATCAGGGTTGACCACTTCCACGTCGTGATCCAACTGGATATCGCCCGCCGTTACCGTGCCGGGGCCCTTCTTGCTGACGCGCAGCACCGCCTCATCACGGCTGTGCATCCGCACCGCCAGATTCTTCAGGTTGAGTAGAATCTCGATGACATCCTCTTGCGCGCCGGCAATGGAAGAATACTCGTGTAACACGCCATCGATACGCACCTCGGTGACGGCGGCCCCCGGCATCGATGACAGCAAGATACGGCGCAGAGCGTTACCTAGAGTGTAGCCAAACCCCCGCTCCAACGGCTCCAAGGTTACCCGTGCATGGGTCTGGTCATGCGTTTCAACGTTGATCACGTTGGGCTTGAGAAATTCGACTCTGGCTTCCTGCATTGAATCTTTACCTCAGATTTTATCTACTATTTGGACTGATTGATCTGGCGCTCACCTGCCATTACTTCGAATAGAGCGCTACCACCAGTGACTCGTCAATGTCTTGAGAGAGGTCAGCTCGATCTGGTACCGTCTTGAACACACCTTTGAATGCCTTAGGCTCCATGTCGACCCAGGGCACGAACCCGAGTTGCTCAGCTATTTCGAGGGCCGACTTGATACGCAGTTGGTCGCGGCTCTTCTCGCGGATAGCCACCTCGTCACCCGGTGCGACCTGGAACGAGGCAATATTCACGCGGGCGCCATTAACCAACACAGCATTGTGGTTGACCAACTGCCTGGCCTCAGCCCTGGTAATACCAAACCCCATACGGTACACCACGCTGTCCAACCGAGACTCTAGCAGCCTCAGCAGGTTCTCACCGGTTGAACCCTTGCGGCGTGCTGCCAACAGGTAATAATTGCGGAACTGCTTCTCCATAATGCCATACATATGGCGGAGCTTCTGCTTCTCGCGCAACTGCGTGCCATAAACTGTCACCCGCGGGCGCCGTGAGCCTGGCTTGAAGCCGGGTGGGCGGTCAAACTTGCACTTGGAGTCGATTGATCTAACCGGACTCTTGAGTAGAAGGTCGGAGCCTCCACGACGAGAGAGCTTACAGGTAGGTCCTCTATATCTGGCCATCTATCGGGTTCTCCGTTCAGACACGCCGGCGTTTCGGCGGCCGGCAACCGTTGTGGGGAATAGGCGTTACATCACTGATCGAACTGATCTCGATACCCAGGTTATTGAGTGCGCGAACCGATGAATCACGACCCGGGCCGGGTCCTTTGATCTTGACGTCCAGTTGCTTGATACCATGCTCCTGGGCAGTTCGACCGGCACTCTCTGCTGCAACCTGGGCCGCAAACGGCGTGCTCTTGCGGCTGCCACGAAACCCAGCGCCGCCGGCCGTTGCCCACGCTAAGGCGTTGCCGTGACGGTCGGTAATGGTAATTATCGTGTTGTTGAAAGTCGCGTGGATATGCGCCACCCCTTCAGCGACGTTCTTGCGAACCTTTGGCTTGGTGCGCTTCTTTGCTGGTGCCTTGGCCATAAATGTTCTTGCAGGCTCCTTACTTCCTGATTGGGCGCTTTGGACCCTTGCGGGTGCGCGCATTGGTTGAGGTGCGCTGGCCGCGCACCGGCAAACCGCGCCGGTGCCGTATTCCCCGGTAACAACCCAGGTCCATCAAGCGCTTGATGTTCATGGAGACCTCGCGTCGCAGATCACCTTCGATCTGCCGCCCAGTTAACTGAGCGCGTAAGCGATCGGCATCGTCTTCCGACAGTTCATGTACCTTAGTGCTCCTGGCTACACCAGCGTTATCACAAATCTCTTGTGCCGAGTGCCGGCCGACGCCATAGATCGAGGTCAGCGCGATCTCAATATCTTTGTGTGCCGGTAGATTGATTCCCGCTATTCGTGCCACTTGTCTTTCCCTTTTTTCTCGACCCTGTCAGGTCAACGCTATGGTTTGCGCCAGCCTCAGCCCTGGCGCTGCTTATGCCGTGGGTCAACGCATATCACGCGGACGATGCCATTGCGGCGAATGATCTTACAATTCCTGCAGATTTTCTTTACTGAAGCGCGCACTTTCATGGCTGTTACCTCCTAACCCTATCTCGTCAAGCCCATGCCACCGCCAAGCAAGGACGATTTTTTCATCAAACTCTCGTACTGTCTGGACATCAGGTGTGACTGTACTTGGGACATCAAGTCCATCATCACCACCACGATAATGAGCAGTGACGTGCCGCCGAAGTAGAACGGCACACTCCATTTCACTATCAAGAATTCCGGAATCAAGCAGACCACAGTAAGGTAGACGGCTCCTGCCAAGGTCAATCGTGATACCACTTTATCTATGTAGCCAGCTGTCTGTGCACCCGGCCGGACCCCAGGAACAAAAGCTCCGGATTTTTTCAGGTTGTCAGCGATCTCCTTAGGATTGAATACCAGGGCCGTATAGAAGAAGCAGAAAAAAACGATCATGCCTGCATAGACCAGCGTATATACCGGTTGTCCGGGTGAAAGAGTCGTCGCGATGTCGCGCAACCAACCCATACCCTCGCTCTGCCCGAACCAACTGCCCAGGCTGGCCGGGAACAGGATGATGCTGGACGCAAAAATCGGCGGTATTACGCCCGCCATATTGAGTTTGAGCGGCAAGTGACTGGTTTGGCCCGCCAGCATGCGCCGGCCCTGTTGGCGTTTTGCGTAGTTGACAGTGATTCTTCTCTGGCCTTTCTCGACGAAAACCACCGCTGCGGTAATCCCGATGGCTCCCACAAACAGTGCCAGTACACCAATCGGAGTGAAGGCACCGGTTCGGGCCAGTTCCAATGTGCCCGCGACTGCCGAAGGCAGCCCGGCCACGATGCTGCCGAAAATGATCAGTGAAATACCATTGCCGATACCGCGCTCACTGATCTGCTCGCCCAACCAAACCAGAAACATGGTCCCAGTAACCAGTGTCGCCACCGTGGTGATCTTGAAGCCGATACCGGGGATCAGTACAACCGGGCCACCGGCCGCCTGTTGACCCTCGATGGCGATGGCGATACCCAACGCCTGGAAGGTCGCCAGGAGCACGGTCCCGTAGCGGGTGTACTGGGTTATCTTGCGGCGCCCGGATTCACCTTCTTTTTTCAACTGCTCCAGCTGCGGAATCACCGAGGTCATCATCTGGATGATGATCGAGGCCGAGATGTACGGCATTACCCCCAAGGCGAAGATCGAGAGCCGGCGCAGCGCACCACCGGAAAACATGTTGAAGATGTCGACGATGGAGCCACGGGTCTGTTCGAACAGCGCTGCCACCGCGGTGGGGTCTACGCCCGGCACCGGTATGTGGGTACCAAGGCGAAACACCACCATGGCACCCAGCACAAACAGCACCCGCTGACGTAGTTCAGTCAATTTACCCAGTCCGGCGAAGGGTGACGCTGCCATAAGTGCGTCAGGCCTCCACCCGACCGCCGGCCTGCTCGATGGCAGCACGAGCACCGCGGGTAACTCCCACGCCCCGTAGGACCACAGCACGCTCAATCTTACCCGAGGCGATAACCTTGGCCCGGATGGCGTTGCGGCTCACAACCCCGGCTACCTTCAGCGCCGTCAAGTCGATGTCGCCACTTTCGATCAGGCTCAGTTCATGCAGCCGCACCTCGGCTACCCGGCGCCTGGTAAGCGAGCGGAATCCGCGTTTCGGCAGGCGCCGCTGCAGCGGCATCTGGCCGCCTTCGAAGCCGACTTTGTGGTAACCGCCGGAACGGGCCTTCTGACCGTTCATGCCACGGCCGGCAGTCTTGCCCAAGTTCGACCCCGGGCCACGGCCGACGCGCTTAGGCACTGTCCGTGATCCTGCTGCTGGTTTGAGTTCGTTCAAGCGCATGTCAAGCCTCCTCGACCCGAACTAAATGAGTGATCTTATTCACCATGCCACGCGTCATCGGCGTGTCTTCCAGTTCCACCGTCTGGTGCATGCGGCGCAGACCCAGCCCGTGCACGCAGGCGAGTTGTTTTCTGCCACGGCCATACTTGCTGCCGACCAGAGTCACTTTGATACGTTTCCCTGCCATCTGTCCGTTCCCTATCCAGTGATCTCCTCGACCTTCTTGCCGCGCCTTGCGGCCACTTCCTTCGGGCTGTGGATCTTCTTCAGCCCATCGATAGTCGCTCGTGCCACATTGACCGGGTTGGTAGTTCCAATCACCTTGGCCAGGACATTCTTGACGCCAGCTGCCTCAAAGATCGCGCGCATGGTGCCCCCGGCAATGATGCCGGTGCCTTCCGAGGCTGGCCGCATTACCACACGAGCAGCGCCATGTCGGCCAACGGTGGCGTAATGCAGCGTACCTTTGCGCAGATTGACCCTATTCATGTTCCGACGTGCATCGTCCATGGCTTTCTGGACCGCAACCGGGACCTCGCGGGCCTTACCGCGGCCGATACCTACCCGGCCCTTACCGTCACCAACTACCGTGAGGGCCGAGAAGCCAAAAATGCGGCCGCCCTTGACGACCTTTGCAACGCGCCGTACGTTGATCAACTGCTCTATGAAGCCTTCGCCGTCAACGCCAGCCTGGTCGGATCTTGTGGCCATAATGTCCTATTCCGCTTCCAGAATGTTCAAAAATTGAGGCCGCCTTCACGGGCCGCCTCCGCCATTGCTTTTATCCGGCCGTGGTACTTGTAGCCGGAGCGGTCAAAAGCCACCCGCACGATACCTGCTGCCTTTGCCCGGTCAGCGATCCGCTTGCCAACCTCCCCGGCTGCCACCACATTGCCACCATTGACGACCTCTTTACGAAACTCGGGCTCCAGGGTAGAGGCGCTCGCCAGCACCTGACCTCCGGACGGGTCGATGACCTGAGCGTAGATGTGACGAGGAGTGCGATAAACACACAATCGATGGGCGCGGTCACCACGTATGCGGCTGCGGGTTTTGGTTGCACGCTTAAGGCGCGCTGCCTTCTTGTCGCTCATCTGAATAACCTGTGCGGTTGACGCTCTATATCTTCTTGGCTTGCTTACGCCTGACATATTCGTTTAGGTAACGTATGCCTTTGCCCTTGTAAGGCTCGGGTGGACGAAAACTGCGAATCTCCGCAGCAGCTTGCCCCACCTTCTGCTTGTCGACACCACTAAGCACGATTTCTGTCTGATTGGGGGTTTCTACCGATACGCCTTCAGGCAGGCTGTAGACCACGGGGTGGGAAAATCCCAGGCTCAGGTTCAGTTTCGCTCCCTTGGCCTGTGCCCGGTAACCCACACCAATGATGGTGAGCTTCTTTTCGAAACCTTCGCTGACGCCGGTAACCATGTTATTGAGCAGCGCCCGCATGGTCCCTGCCATAGCCCAATCGGCATCAGTTTTGGCTTTGACCTGCAACACGCTACCCTGCTGTTCGATAGCCACCGCTGGGTGCAGTTCCAGCGCCAACTCCCCCTTGGGCCCCTTGACGCTGACCCCGCTATCGCCGAGTTTTACCTCGACACCGCCAGGCACGTTGATCGGACTGTTTGCTACGCGGGACATGGTTCCTTTGCCGATATGTATTCGCCTGCTTAGCAGACGGTACAAATCACCTCACCACCAACGCCCGCCGAACGGGCCTGCCGATCAGTCAGGATACCCTTGGAAGTCGACACCATGGCCACACCCAAACCGCCATGGACCTGCGGCATATCACTGGCGCTGCAGTACACGCGGCATCCGGGCCGGCTGACCCGGGCGATCTTCTCGATCGCGCTGTGACCTTCGTGGTAACGCAACTGAATGGTCATCTGCTTTTTGTTGCCGTCCTCGGTGACGGTCACGTCCTCTATATAACCCTCATTCTTAAGTACCGCGGCAATGGCTTCCTTGACACGTGATGCCGGCATGGACACGCTGCGCTTGTTTACTGCCAAGCCATTGCGGATCCGGGTCAGCAGATCGGCGATCGGATCAGACATACTCATTGATTACTCTCTCCCTCCTACCAGCTGGCCTTGACGACACCCGGTGCTTCGCCGCGCATCACAACCTCGCGCAGAACATTGCGCGATAATCCGAAGCGACGGAAAAAACCCCGCGGGCGACCAGTTAGGGCGCAGCGGTTGCGCTGTCGGAAACGTGATGAATCACGCGGTAATCGCTGCAGGTCGATCATCGCCTGCCAGCGCTCGTCGTACGACAGAGATTCGTCCACCAAACGTTTCTTTAGTTCACCGCGCTGTGTCCGGTGCTGGGCGGCGAGTTTGCGGCGCTTGACTTCGCGCGCAATTATCGATTTTTTTGCCATGTGGTTCTGACCTCTACTTTCTAAGCGGAAAGTTGAAGCCACGAAGCAGCGCTTCACCTTCCTTGTCGCTGCGGGCAGTCGTCGTTATGGTGACGTTGAGCCCGCGCATCGCGTCCACCTTATCGAAATCGATCTCAGGAAAAATGATCTGCTCCTTGAACCCGGCACTGTAATTGCCACGCCCGTCAAAAGCTTTGGCCGATAGCCCACGAAAGTCGCGCACGCGCGGGAAAGCCACCGAGATCAGCCGGTCAAGAAATTCGTACATCCGCTCACTGCGCAGGGTTACCATGCAACCGATCGGCCAGCCTTCGCGGATTTTGAACGCTGCGACCGACTTTCGCGCTTTGGTGATAACTGGCTTCTGTCCCGAGATTCGAGTCAGATCTGCTGCTGCTGACTCTAGCACCTTCTTATCGGCCACCGCCTCACCGACACCCATATTAATGGTGATCTTGGTGATTTTCGGTACCTGCATCACGCTGCTGTACTGGAACTGCTCCATCAACGCTGGAACGATCGTGCTCCTGTAGTGTTCTCGCAATCTGGCCATAACTAAGCTGTCATTCAATCAAGTGACGTCAATGACTTCGCCGTCTGATCTGAAAATTCGCACTCTACGCCCGTCCTCCAACTGCTTGCGCCCGACCCGGTCTGCTTTCTTGGAATGTGGGTTGAACAGCGCAATATTGGATAGATCTACAGGCGCTTCCTTTTCGATGATGCCGCCGGTCTCGCCCTTGTTAGGATTGGGCCGGACATGCTTTTTGACCACGTTGACACCATCCACCAGTACCTTGCCTTTCGCTAACACCCTGAGGACGGTGCCACGCTTACCTTTGTCGCGTCCCGCAAGCACCACGACGTCATCACCTTTCCTGATCTTTTTCATCGTGCCTATCTCACAATACTTCTGGCGCCAACGAAATAATTCGCATAAACCGCGCCGAACGAAGCTCCCGCGTTACAGGTCCGAAAATACGCGTCCCCACAGGCTGGTGCTGGGCGTCCAGCAACACCGCGGCATTGCGGTCAAAACGGATCAGCGAGCCGTCTGGCCGCCGTACACCTTGCCGGGTCCGCACCACCACGGCGTGGAACAGGTCGCCTTTTTTCACCCGGCTGTTCGGGATCGCTTCCTTGATGCTGATCTTGATGATGTCGCCTATCCCTGCATAACGCCGCCTGGATCCACCCAGCACCTTTATGCACTGGACCCGGCGGGCGCCGCTGTTGTCAGCAACATCCAGATTGGTCTGCACCTGAATCATCTTCGTTCTTGTTCCTGGTTCTTCAGTTTCCTACATCAGCCCGTTCCAAAATACGAACCAGGCGCCAACTCTTCAACTTGGATAGTGGCCGACACTCCTCAATCAGCACGGTATCGCCTTCGCGACATTCGTTTTTCTCATCGTGGGCGTGCAACCTGGTCGAACGGCGGATGTACTTCTTGTAGAGCGGGTGAGGCAACTGGCGCTCCACCAGCACGGTGATGGTTTTATCCATCTTTGTTTTTTCAATCCTGCCTTGTACCGTCCTGCGGCTCGCGGCAGGCTGCTTCGTCGTTTCTTCGTTCATGAGGCAGCCCTTGCAATCTCGTTGATACGTGTTTTGACCCTGGCAATCTGTCGGCGCACAATCTTAAAGCGAGCCGGGTTGGCAAGTTGCCCGGTACCACGTTGCATCCGCAGGTTGAATTGTTCTTTGCGCAACTCGACCAACTCGGTCGCTAGCTCCTTGGCGTCCAACTCATTTACCTTCTTCTCTACCATGTCATGCTGCCTGTCGTCTAACGAAGGTGGTCGCCACGGGCAACTTGGCACTGGCGAGGCGAAACGCCTCGCGTGCAAGCGGCTCCTCCACCCCCTGGATCTCGTACAGCACCGTTCCGGGCCGGACCAGCGCAACCCAGTATTCCGGGTTACCCTTGCCTTTACCCATGCGCACTTCAAGCGGCTTTTTTGATACCGGCTTGTCCGGAAACACCCGGATCCATACCCGCGCACCGCGTTTGACGTGGCGGTTGATGGCGCGTCGAGCGGCCTCTATCTGGCGAGAGGTTAAACGGCCCCGGCCAGTGCTCTTGAGTCCAAAATCGCCAAAGCTTACCCGGCTGCCACGAATAGCCAGGCCACGGTTGCGACCTTTCTGTTGTTTCCGGTATTTGGTTCTTTTAGGTTGCAGCATACCGATCTACCTTCAAACGGTGGCCTCGGCGCGGGGCCCAGCCGTCTTCTTGGTTTCGTCTTTTGCAGCCATTACCTCACCTTTGAACACCCACACCTTAACGCCGATCACACCGTAGGTAGTTTTTGCTTCAGCAAACCCGTAATCGACATCTGCCCGCAAGGTGTGCAGAGGCACCCGGCCTTCACGGTACCACTCGGTACGGGCAATTTCAGCGCCGTTCAAACGCCCTGCCACCATCACTTTGACGCCTTTGGCGCCCAAGCGCATGGTGTTCTGCACCGCCCGCTTCATAGCCCGGCGAAACATGATCCGTTTTTCGAGTTGCTGGCAAACGTTTTCGGCAACTAACAATGCGTCGAGTTCTGGTTTGCGAATTTCCTCTACTGCAATTTGGACTGGGACGTTGTTGTTCATAACCAAAATCTGGTGGCGCAACTTCTCGATGTCCTCGCCTTTCTTGCCGATTACTATGCCAGGCCGGGCTGTGTGGATAGTGACATTCAGCGTCTCGCCGGCGCGAACCAGCTCGATTCGACTGACCGCCGCATTAGCCAACCGTTTGCGCAAAAAGTTTCGGATATGCTGGTCGGCGACCAGGTTTCGTGCGTAGGTCTTGCCTGTCGCAAACCATTTTGCGTCCCAATCCCGAATAACGCCCAGGCGAAACCCATTCGGATGAATTTTCTGGCCCATCTGCTAGTTGCCCCCTGATCCGGCGTCGCTGACGCTCACAGTGATATGACTGGTCCGCTTGATAATCGGAGTTGCGCGGCCCTTGGCCCGCGGCCGCCAACGCTTAAGTACCGGGCCCTCATCTACCATCACCCGGTTCACCCGCAACTCGTCTATATCGGCCCCCTCGTTATGCTCGGCATTGGCAACGGCTGATTCGAGCACTTTACGTATCAAGCCGGCTGCCTTACGCGGGCTGAATTGCAGCAATTCGAGCGCCTGACCCACCGGTAACCTTCTGACCTGGTCAGCAATCAGTCGGCATTTCTGCGGTGAGACACGCACGTACTTTGCTACCGCTTTGGCTTCCATCTTCGCTGCCCCCTGCCGTTCTAACTGACCTTACGATCAGCCGCGTGCCCGCGGAAGGTACGGGTAACGGCAAACTCGCCGAGCTTGTGGCCAACCATATTTTCGGTGATCAACAACGGTACGTGCTGACGCCCGTTGTGCACCGCGATGGTGAGACCAACGAACTCCGGCATGATCATCGACCGCCGCGACCAGGTCTTGATCGGCCTGCGCGAGCCTTGTTCCTTTGCCTTGGTCACTTTGGACCACAGATGGTGATCCACGAAGGGACCTTTTTTGACCGAACGGGGCATGGCTACTTCTTCCGTCTGCGAATGATCATCGAGTTAGTACGTTTGTTACGCCGGGTCCGGTAACCCTTGGTGGGTACCCCCCACGGGGTGACCGGGTCACGTCCACCTGAGGTACGCCCTTCACCGCCGCCATGCGGATGGTCGACGGGGTTCATGGCCACACCCCGGACCGTAGGCCGGATACCGCGCCAACGTTTTGCACCGGCCTTGCCCAGCTTGCGCAGCGAATTCTCGGTGTTTCCGACTTCGCCGATGGTCGCACGGCAGTCGACGCGCACCCGGCGGGTCTCACCCGAGCGCAACCGCATCAGGGCGTAACTGCCTTCCCGGCCCAGATACTGCACCGAGGCCCCGGCCGAACGAGCCAATTGCGCGCCCTTGCCAGGTTTGAGTTCCACGCAATGCACTACGGTGCCAACCGGGATGTTTTTAAGTGGCAGTGTGTTGCCGGATCGAATGGGCGAGTCGGCCCCCGATTGAACCACAGCGCCAACTACCAGACCTCGGGGTGCGATGATGTAGCGCCGCTCGCCGTCCGCGTACAATACCAGCGCGATATGGGCACTGCGGTTGGGGTCGTACTCGATACGCTCGACCTTCGCCGGGATGCCGTCCTTGTTGCGAACAAAATCGATAAGCCGGTAATGGCGCTTGTGTCCACCACCGCGATGTCGAACGGTGATTCGGCCGGCGTTATTGCGGCCGCTGATGGCGTTTTTCGACTCTACCAAGGCGGCGTGCGGCTTACCCTTGTGCAGGCCGGGGGTCACCACGCGAACCATGCCCCTGCGTCCCGGAGAAGTTGGCTTTTGCTTTACGACTGCCATCAGATGCTTCCTCTTCGCTTGCTACCGGCGCGACTCAAGCGCCCGCGCCCAGGAAATCGAGATCATGGCCTTCGGCCAAGCGAACGTAGGCTTTTTTCCAGTTACGCCGCTTGCCCGGGGTGCGGCCGAATCGCTTGACCTTGCCGCGCACGTTTATCACCTGGACGCCCTCCACGCTGACACTGAAAAGTGCCTCCACGGCCTGCCGAACCTCTGCCTTGGTGGCATCGGCCAGCACCTCGAAGACAACCTGGCGATGTTTTTCTGCTGTCATTGTGCTCTTCTCCGAGATGATGGGTCGGAGAATGATCTGGTGCATACGCTCTGCGTTCATTGCAGCGACTCTTCCACCTTACGCAGCGCCTCGGTGGTGAAAAGTACAGTCTCGCTGCCTACTAAGCTGACCGGGTCGAGTTCGGCGGCCTCGAGCACCGCGACATTCACCAAGTTACGGGACGCCAGGGTCACGTGCGGATGGTAGTCGCCGGTCACAACCAGAGTGCGTCCTGCCAGGCCAAGTTGTGCCAGGATTTTGGCCATGCGTGCAGTTTTCGGCTCATCTATCTGGATTTCATCGCACACCCGCAACCTGTCCTGGCGGGCCAATTCCGACAAAATCGAGCAAACCGCACTGCGGTACATCTTGCGGTTGACCTTCTGGGCGTAACTGCGATTGGACGACGGAAATGTCCTGCCACCGCCCCGAAACAGCGGACTGCGGATGGTGCCGGCTCGGGCCCGACCAGTACCCTTCTGGCGCCAGGGCTTGCCACCGCCGCCACGCACATCGGATCGGTTCTTCTGGGAACTGGTTCCGGCACGGCCACCGGCGAGGTAGGCAGTAACCACCTGGTGTACTAGTGGCTCCTTGAAATCGACGCTGAAAACATTGTCGGCAACGCTCAACCGACTGTCTGTCGAGCCGTCCAGTTTGACTACTGCAAGTTCCACTGTTCTGTTCCCTGCTCAGTTGTCGCCAGTCGGCCGGCTCTTGACCGACGGCTGAATAACCACGTCAAGCCCGCGAGGGCCAGGCACCGAACCACGGATTAGAACCAGGTTGCGTTCACTGTCGACGCGGACCACTTTCAGGTTTTGCTGTACCCGGGTCACGTTACCCATGTGGCCAGCCATCTTCTTACCCTTGAAAACGCGGCCAGGATCCTGGTTCTGCCCGATCGAACCCGGCTTACGGTGGGCTTTGGAGTTGCCATGGGTTGCACGCCCGCCGCCAAACCCGTGGCGGCGCATCACGCCGGCGAAACCCCGACCAATGGTGGTACCGCGCACGTCGACTGCCTGGCCGACTTCAAAAAGGTCAACCGTGATGCTGGAGCCGGCCTGGTATTGTGTGGCAGTGCCCGGATCGACCCGGAACTCCCACAGGCCCCGGCCAGGTTCGGTACTGGCCCTGGCGTAGTGCCCCTGCTGGGCCCGGGCCACGCGGCCGGGACGCCGTGACCCGGTGGTCACCTGCAGGGCAACATAGCCATCACGCTCATCGGTTTTCACCTGGGTTACCCGGTTGGGCTCTACCTCGACCACTGTAACTGGGGCAGAACGGCCATCCTCATCGAAGAC
>JASLLH010000026.1:0-18204 GCA_030747115.1 Arenicellales bacterium | reverse complement strand
CGCGCCCGAAGTGTAGCGGAACCCCTCGCCCGGTTTCAGGGTCGGTTGCTCACCGACCACACCCTCTCCCTCTACTTCCTCGATATGGTCCTCCGCGTCAGTGATGGTCCAGTGGCGAGAGACCAGTTTCGCCGATACCGACCCCCGGTTGACCAGCGTCACTGTGTAGGCGAACACATAGCGGTCCTCATCGGGCTCGGAGTGCTCCTCCACGTACGAGGTTTCCACCTGGATATCGATGTTGTAGGAGTTGGACATAGGGTGATCTCTCCGTTCAGGTCTAGTCGCAGTCGACGGTTACGATGTTAACGCGGGCGGGCTCGAGGTGTACAGCAGCAAGTTGCCGGCCCCAGACGCAGCCGCCATCGAGGCCTATAAAAGGCGGTCTGCATATTAGTCCAATATCTGACCAGTGGCCAAAGATCAAGCACCGCCGGCCTAGACCGGGGTTCGGTATATCGAACCAGGGCAGAAAACCCGCCGGCGCCAGATCGGGCCGGCCCTTTGCGTCGAATTCGAGTTCACCGGTGGGACTGCAGTAGCGCATCCGTGTGAAGGCGTTAATGATAAAACGCAGCCGCGGCCAGCCGTCCAGGGCAGGATCCCAACGCGCCGGGGTGTTGCCGTACATGTGCGCAAGAAAGGCCCTAGACTCGCCGCCGCGAAGGATGTCTGCGACCTCGCTGGCGTAACGCGCGGCCTCTGCCGCCGACCAGAAAGGGTAAATGCCGGCGTGACACATGACCACATCTATCTCGGGATCATCAACTATAAGTGGCTGTTTTAAAAGGAAATTTAAGTATTCCTCGCGAGATGGATGGGCTAGCAGCGCGGCCAGGGCAGAGCGTTTTTTTAGCGGCCGAATGCCGGCCGCCGTTGCCAGTAGGTGCAGGTCGTGGTTGCCGAGCACAGTGCGCACGCGCTCACCCAAGGATATCACCAGGTCCAGCACGCCGGCCGAGTCGGGCCCGCGGTTGACCAGGTCACCCACCAACCATAGGTGATCGGCGCAGGGGTCAAAACGAATCCGGTCGAGCAAGCGCTCCAGCGCTATGCGGCAGCCCTGTATATCGCCTATTGCCCAGGTTGCCAACGCACCCCCGCTATAGTCAGTCGTCGAAAAGTTCCGTCTCGATATCTATGACGCTGTCGACCAGCGGCGCCTCGTTCTCGAGTATCTCAGCCCGGCGTTTTTGCAGATAAGCTTCCCGTACAAAAAGATACGGGTCGAGTTGTTGCTGCAGGATAGGGTCTAGGTCTAACAAGTTAGCCCGCGCGTCGATGGCTCGCAGGGTGTAGCGCAAAAAAGTGGCAGTTGGGTTTTCCAGACTAGTTAGCGGGTCGCTGTAGTAGGCCCCGGGCAACTCGCCGAGCGCATCACGGGCGGTGCGCGGTCCGAAAAAAGGCAGCACGAGGTAAGGGCCGCTCGGCAGTCCCCAGACGGCCAGAGTTTGCCCATAGTCTTCCTTGTGCAATGGCCAACCGAGCGATGCTGCTACATCAAAACTGCCCAGCAAGCCCAAGGTGGTGTTGATTACCAGGCGCTCGAAATCCCTGCGGGCCTGGTCGGGTTTGCCCTGCAGAAGATCATTGATAATGGTGGTAGGCAAGCGCAGGTTGTTGAAGAAATTACCCACCGTGCGGCGCACAGCTAACGGCAGGATTTTGCGGTAGCCGCTGGCAACCGGACGCAGCGCGGCCCGGTCTACTGTGTCATTGAAACCATACACCACCCGGTTGAAAGGTTCCCAGGGGTCGGGGCTGGTTGAACCAACCGTGGCGGTGTTGGCGCAACCACCGAGCAGCATGGCCAACGCCACTAAGGCGGCGCGGCCGGCCGGCAATGGCGAAAAAAAACGCCGCCTCATCGACTTGAGTAGTGGAATGCGCTTGGCATCCTTCCCAGATGATGGGTCGCGTGGGTGCCTCGCGTGGCCGGGGCTTCCAGCCGCGGGCTCAGCAACTGGCGAAGGCAATCCAGAACGGGTCGGTGATGTCAAATTGATAGCGGGCTCAGCCATTTGAGTCATGGTGCTGGGAAGGTGTCAGTTCACCCTTTTGCCCGCCGACGGTTGTTTTGGTAGATACGCCGAAACGGTACCCGGCCTTAGAAATGGTAATGCGGGCAGGAGTCGGGCCAGGTTGGAAACCGGGGCGTGACATGTGATGACGTTTTCGCGCTGTAATAACGTGCCACATTGATACCAGCAAGATCCCACTAACTCGGGTACGAGTATAACGTAGCGACCAAATTATCAACGGCCAACTGGCGGGGCAAATATTTTCGTTGCCGCCGGCACGATGTGTGGGTGGCGGAATTTAGGCTCAGCAATTGATGAGGGTGGGCTCGGGTCCGAAGCCGGGCGTCTACCGGTTGGTGTCGATCAGTCAGATAAAGGAAAATCCGCACCCACTGATGCGGTTATATCGATACATTGTTGGCTTTTTTCTGGGGAGCACCCTGGCCCTTTCGGTAACGACTGCGACGTGGGCTGATAGCGGGCCCGGCCAGCGCACACTGACGCTTGTAATCGGCGCGTTTTTCGACCCGCGGCCGCTGCCAGCGTTGCCCGACCTTACCCTGACCGAGGCGCTTGAAGTACAAGATTATCTGGTGATGAACCTGCGGCCGGACTACGGTGCCGTCGCAGGTTATAAACGGGCGCAAACAGCGGGCGCCGACCTGGTCACAGCGCTGCTGCTCGAGAATATGTTTACCTCCACTGGGTCGACCCTGATGGTACCGGCTGGCGTGGCGATAGCGACGGAACTTGAATTGTTGGTGCGAGTGGGATCGGGGGACCTCAACCAGGCCACCAACCGGGCGCAAGCAGCAGCAACGATCGCAGAGGTGCTGCCCGCGGTTGAGGTTCGGGACGTGGCGTTGGTGTTGGCCCAACAGCACGTGGCGCCGGCAGTAGCAGCAGTGAACGGCGGCGCACGCTACTTGGTATTGGGCGCACCCCTGGCGATCATGCCCGCTGAGGGCGCGCCGGTTTGGTCGGGCGCGTTCGCTGCACAGTTGTACGACAGCACCGTAGCGCTGCTGGCATCAGGGGTAGGGCTGGCCGAGGCAGAGCATCCGCTGGATATGGTGTTGCGGCTCAAGGCGGCGTTGCATGCACGCGGACGCACTTTGCAGGCCGGTGACCTGCTCGCGCTCGGTTCACTTGGCCCGAGCGTGGCGGCACCACCGGGACGGCTAGAAGCGGTTTTTCAGACCCCGTTCGGCAACGGCCGGGTGATCTTCGCCCTGCGCTGAAGACCCGCCGACAGCAGCAATGCCGACCTCAACCAGCGGTCAGCCAGGCGTTGACCCGAGCCATGTCAGTTTTGTCCAGATCACCCGCTAATCGCTCGAGCTCCAGCACCTGTAGGATGTAGTCATAGCGCTCCTTGAAATAGTCTCGTTGAGCACGGAACAGATCCCGCTGTGCGTCGAGTACGGCGATGTTAGTGGTCAGGCCCGCGGCAAAACCCTCTTCCTTGGCTAACAACGCGTTCTCGCTGGCCCGAACTGCTGCCGCCAACGCATTGATCCGCTGCAGACGGCTTTTTGCGCCCAGAAAAGCCTGACGCATGTTGCGCTTGGTATCGCGCAACGCGGCCTCATAATCAAATTCTGAGGCGTTGCGCTCAAGAGCCGCCTCCCGGACCCGCGCGTTGATGAGGCCACCTTGGTAAAAAGGCACATTCACAGCCAAGGTCACAGTGGCGCTGGTGGCGTCGGTTGTGGCCCTGTCGTTGTACGCACCGGACAGGCTCAGGCCGACGGTAGGCTGACGTTGCGCCCGTTGACGGTTAATGTCGAGGCCGGCGATGCGCACGCCGAGCGCTTGTGCCTTGAGGGCATGATTGTCCACAACCGCGCGCTCAACCCATTGTTCCGCGTCATCGGGCTGAGGCGGGGCGAGTACCGTAGAATCGGCGAGTTGCCGCAATGTCCCAGGGTCGGTGTCGACTAGCGTGACCAGGGCGTGACGAGCATCATCCAGTAACTTGGTCGATTCAATACCGTCCGCTACGGCGTTTTCGTAACGGGCCTTGGCATCGAAAAGGTCAGTGCGGGTACCCAGACCTACCTCTAACCGCTCTTGGGCAAGTTCCAGTTGACGCTTGATCGCGCGCTGGTTGCGCTCGGATAGTTCCAGGTTGTCCCGGGTGGCGAGCACTGAGAAGTATGCCGTAGCGGTACGGATGATCAGGTTTTCCGCCGCGATCTCGTACTCCAGGTCAGTCACCTGAGCTCGGTAACCTGCTTGCTGTACGGTCAGTCGGTTGGCGCGGTTGAAAAGTGACTGGCTGATGGCGATTGATGCCCCGGCCGCATCGTAGAGGTCATCCGAGCCCATGGTGTAGTTGCCGCTGACGCTTAACTGAGGCCTCAGCGCTGCCCTCGCCTGAGGCACGAGCTCGCGGCCGGCGTCACGGCGGTAGGCGCCCGCGGCAAAAACCGGGTCGCTGGCTTGGGCTAACCCGTATACCGCCAGCAGGTCAACAGTGCCTGTATCAACGACAGAAGGCGCTTGGGCGGGCGGTGTTTTAACGCCAGCACTCGTAACACCGTCAGTGGTTGCAGTTGTGGCATCCTCTGCCGGTGCTTGGATCGGCACCTCCAGCACCTGGCCAGGATAGATAAAGGCATTTGACAACAGGCCGTTGGCCGCCAGTAGATCAGCGCAAGGTACCCGGAAGAGTTCGGCGATTTCGCAGGGCGTGTCACCGGACTGGACGACATAGGTGGTCGATGCGCACACCGGCACGGCCAGGCTGAAAAAGGTCCCGCCAGCAACAAAAGCGATGATGGTGTGTTTCAATGAGCGTTTTGTCATGGCACGAATCCTGTTGAGGAAACCATTAAAAAGCATCTGGTGCCGGCACGTTGACCAGCGCGGCAACATGGGTGTCGAATAGTGACACCTTGGACACGGCGCTGGCGCGCCGGTAAAGCATGACCTCTATCATCTGTTGCTCGATCATATTGAATCGAGCGCTTGCCGCGTCCATCTGCAAATTTATCTCTGGTCGAACTATCAACTCCAGAGCACTATATCCTGAATAAGTAGCAATAGATATTACGGTTTACTTAATTCTGTCGGCTGAACCGGCGCAGTCTCAGGCCATATTAAAGGCGACAAAGTCTAGCATGTGGACTCATTGTTGCCGTACGCTTAAGCGACTTGCTCCTGCTGGTTTTTGATCTGGCACAATAAATCACAAGTGAAGATAGTACGCCGTGGGGGTTTTAGCCGATTAAGGATGTTTTTCGATAGACTGAAGGTTCGATTCGTCCACGATGGCGGCAGTTCGACAACTAGCCGAACGGATGCGGGTTGACGGGGTCAAACCCCGGCGCACCCGTACCCTGTACCAAACTGCTTAGGCACCCTTCGCGGACGCTGCTGAGCGACTGGTGCTGGCCGAGAACGGGTTCGAGCTGCTCGACGAGCGTAACTGGGCTGCGGTGCAGTACGGCCAACTGGCCGGAGCAGACCTACCGGCTGCGCTACGGGTGGAGGGTCGGCGGTTGCGACTGGAACAACACCTCTAGGCCATCCCCAATCCTCGCTCGGAACAGCGGCGGTGCCGGGCTAAGCTCGTCCGGGTCGGTAGTCGATAACGGCAGTTTATCGGTACATATTGACCGCCCCGGCGGCGCTCCCCTATACTGCGCCGCCTTTAGTTGTGGCGCAATCAAGCCCTGGCGAAGGCGGCGATGGCCTTGCCGGGACCTTTTGCTCACGCTCCCAGGCCCCGCTTCGACATGGCAGTAACGCTCAGACAGAACTCGGCGACGTCTGCGCAGACGATCTTTGTGCGTGTGTTGATCCTGCCGGCAGCGGTGGTTGCTGTACTCGTTGTCATACTGGCCGCGTTCGCGGCAGAGCAGGGACGGTCAGCACTGATTGGTAGCGGTATCGGTCTAGTGGCGAGCGGTTACTCGGTGTGGCGAACGTTTGCTACCAGCCGGCCCGCTACGGCACAGGGAGAATTGTTTACGTTGTACCGCGCGGAATTTGGCAAACTCGTCATCATCGGTGCGCTCTGCGCGCTGGCCTTCGCGGCCGTTGACGGATTAAAAGTTGCAGGCTTTCTGGGCGGGTTGGTAGCGGCGGTGCTCGGCGGAACGATTGCTGCAGCCACATTGACATTTGACTTGCCGGAAGAACATCGAAGACAGGTTTAGCACCTACCAAGTATGTCCAGCGAAGCGCTTACCACCACCGGCTATATAAAGCACCACTTGCAAAACCTGACCTTTGGTCAGCACCCTGATGGTAGTTGGGGTCTGGCCCACGGTGCAGCCCAGGCACGCGAGATGGGCTTCTGGGCCATTCACTTGGATACCATGTTTTGGTCGGTATTTCTTGGCGTGCTGTTCCTGTGGTTTTTCCGCAAAGCCGCGGTCAAGGCTACCGCCGAGACCCCGAGCGGGTTTTTGAATTTTGTCGAGTGGGTGATCGAGTTCGTGGACGAAAACGTGCGCAGTACGTTTTCGCACAAGAATGACCTGGTTGCACCACTCGCACTGACGCTCTTTGTCTGGGTCTTGCTCATGAACACCATGGACCTGGTACCGGTCGATTGGATTCCGCAGATCGCCCAGCTGCTTGGTATCGAGTATATGAAAGTGGTGCCGACCACCGACCCGAACGCGACTTTCGGCATGTCTCTCGGCGTGTTCGTGTTGACGCTTTTTTACAGCATCAAAGTCAAGGGTATCGGGGGGTTCGCGGCCGAACTCACTATGCAACCCTTCCAGGCCAACAACCCGATCCTCAAAATTCTTTTCATACCGGTGAACTTTTTTCTGGAGTTCGTGAGCCTGATTTCCAAGCCGGTATCACTGTCGCTACGGCTTTTTGGCAACCTGTTTGCCGGGGAGATGATTTTCATACTGATCGCCCTGCTTTTTTCTGGCGGCGTGGTTTTCGCCTTGGTTGGCGGCGTGGTGCAATGGGCATGGGCGGTATTCCACATTCTCATCGTGCTGTTGCAGGCCTTCATCTTCATGGTCCTGACTATTGTCTATTTGGAGATGGCACACAGCCACCACTAGAGCCTACAGCCGACCTAACAATCTTAACCTCTGTCACACCTGACATTTTTTAAAGGAGAAACTCATGGAAACTGCTCTTCTCTACGTCGCTGGCTCGGTTCTGCTCGGTCTGGCCGGCGTCGGCGTCGGCGTCGGCGTCGGTGTGCTGGGCGCCCGCTTTCTTGAGGGCATCGCCCGCCAGCCGGAACTACTGCCGATGTTGCGGACCCAATTCTTTATCGTCATGGGCCTGGTGGACGCAATTCCGATCATCGGGGTTGCCATCGCGCTGTACATCATGTTCGCCGTTGTCGGCGGTTGACAAGCCACGTTGATCGGCAGGTAAGCAGGTTATGAACATCAACTTGACGCTTATCGGACAAAGCATCGCATTTATTATCTTTGTCTGGTTCTGTATGAAATTCATATGGCCGCTGATCATCTCGGCCCTGGACGAACGCAAAACCCGGATCGCTGATGGCCTGGCTGCGGCCGACGAGGGTCAGAAGGAAAAAGCCCGGGCTCAGGAGCACGTTGCCCAGGCATTGAGCGAGGCCAAGGAGCAGGCCCAGGAGATCATCCGCCGCGCGGAACGGCGCGAGGTGGAAATGATCGAAGAGGCCAAGAATAGTGCCCGGGTCGAGGGCGAGCGGATCCTGGTTGCGGCTAAAAACGAGATCGAAAAAGAGACCAATATTGCACGCGAGGCACTGCGCGGCCAGGTCGCAGCGTTGGCTGTAGCCGGGGCCGCAAAGATCCTTAGCCGCGAGGTCGATGAGAGCGCCCATGCTCGAATGCTGGACGATCTCACCGCCGAACTTTAGGGCGTGGTGCAATCAAAAAATAGAGCACGGCCGTGACAGAGAACACCAGCATAGCAAGACCCTACGCGCAGGCAATTTTTGAACTCGCTCGCGACAGCGGTGACTATGCACAATGGTCTGAAGCATTAGCATCGTTGGCGATATTTGCCGCCGATCCCGACATGAATGCGCTTTTCAACAATCCGCGAGCATCGCGTGAAGAGGTAGCGGCAGTGCTCATCGATCTTGTCGGTGAGCGCCTGGATGGGCCCGGCAAGAACCTGGTAAATCTGCTGGCACGCAACCGGCGGTTGTACGCGCTGGACGCTATCGCCGTCCAGTTCGAGGCATTTCGGGCCGAGGCCGAACGTACGGTGCAGGCGGAACTTGAAACCGCGCTACCGGTATCTGCTGCGCACCGCGACCGTATTATCGAAGCGCTTGCCAAACGTTTAGAAAGGCAGGTTGAACTTTCGGTTAGCACCAACGAGTCGCTCGTTGGTGGCGCAGTCATACGGGCCGGCGATCTGGTGATAGACGGCTCAGTTCGGGCCCAACTTGACAAACTGGCGGCCGCGATCGGGACTTAAAAAGCGGCGGTTACACAGTTGTATTACGAGGAATCAAAGAATGTCTACGCAGCTAAATCCTTCTGAAATCAGCGAACTGATCAAGGAGCGGATCAAGAACTTCGATGCTGGTGCAGAGGCACGCACCCAAGGCACGGTAGTCAGTCTCACCGACGGTATTTCCCGCATTCACGGGCTGGCCGACGCCATGCAGGGTGAGATGCTGGAGTTTCCGGAGGAAACTTTTGGGCTAGCGCTGAACCTCGAGCAGGATTCGGTCGGTGCCGTGATTTTGGGTGACTACGAGCACATTGTTGAGGGTGACACAGTCAAGTGTACTGGCCGTATTCTTGAAGTGCCTGTAGGCGAGGGTCTGCTGGGTCGGGTGGTGGATTCGTTGGGCAATGCCATCGACGGCAAGGGCCCCATTGAAAGTGCCGCCAACTCACCCATAGAGAAAGTCGCGCCGGGCGTTATCACCCGCCAGTCGGTGTCGCAACCAGTGCAAACTGGTCTTAAATCGATCGACTCGATGGTACCGATCGGCCGTGGCCAGCGCGAACTCATCATCGGTGATCGCCAGACCGGCAAGACGGCGGTAGCGATCGACACTATCATCAACCAGAAAGGCACCGGTGTTAAGTGCATCTATGTGGCTATTGGCCAAAAAGCCTCATCGGTTGCCAACGTGGTGAACAAACTGGAAGAACACGATGCGATGGATCACACCATCGTGGTGTCTGCCTCCGCTGCCGAATCGGCAGCCATGCAGTACATCGCACCCTATTCGGGTTGCGCTATGGGCGAGTATTTTCGCGACCGTGGTGAAGATGCGCTCATTATCTACGATGATCTGACCAAGCAGGCCTGGGCTTATCGCCAGGTCAGCCTGCTGTTGCGGCGGCCACCGGGCCGTGAAGCATATCCAGGAGATGTTTTTTACCTGCACTCGCGCCTGCTCGAACGGGCGGCCAGGATCAACGCTAACGAGGTAGAAAAACGCACTGGTGGTGAGATCAAAGGTAAGACCGGCTCACTGACCGCGTTGCCGATCATAGAAACCCAGGCCGGTGACGTTTCGGCTTTTGTTCCCACCAACGTCATCTCGATTACCGATGGCCAAATCTTTCTCGAGACCGATCTTTTCAACGCCGGCATCCGGCCGGCGATTAACGCCGGTCTTTCGGTGTCGCGCGTAGGCGGCGCCGCCCAATGCGAACTCATCAAGAAACTGGGTGGCGGCATCCGCCTGGCATTGGCGCAATATCGAGAACTTGCAGCCTTTTCACAATTTGCGTCCGACCTCGATGAAGCCACCCGCAAGCAACTCGAGCGGGGAGAACGTGCCACCGAGATCATGAAGCAGAAGCAGTACTCGACCATGTCGGTGGCGGAAATGGCAGTGAGTTTGTTTGCTATCAATGAGGGTTACCTTGATGACATAGACAACAAGAAAGTGGTGGAGTTCGAGCAAGCGCTGCAGAGCCACGTGAAGAGCCAATATGCGGATCTTGTGGCAGAGCTCAATCGCGACCAGGCTTACAATGACGAGGTCACCGGAAAATTGCACGAAGCACTGAAGGACTTTAAGGCCAACGGTAGTTGGTAAAGCCTGACGACCGAGCACAGCGGAACACCACGATATGGCGGGCGCTAAAGAAATCCGGACCAAGATCAAGAGTATCCAGAATACTCAGAAGATTACCAAGGCTATGGAAATGGTTGCGGCAAGCAAAATGCGTCGGGCCCAGGAGCGCATGAACCAGGCCCGGCCCTACGCCAACAGGATGCGCAACGTAATTGCGCATCTGGCCCAGGCCAACCTCGAGTACAAACACAGCTACACCGAGTCTCGCGATGTCAAACGAGTCGGCTTCATCATCGTCTCCAGTGACCGGGGCTTGTGTGGCGGCCTCAATATCAACCTTTTTCGCGAGATCATCAATGCGATGACGCAATGGCAGAAGCAGGGTGTAGAGATCGATGTCACCACTATCGGCGGCAAGGGGTTGAGCTTTTTCAAGCGCGTTGGAGTCAATATCGTTTCGGAAGCGACCCACCTGGGTGATCAGCCGCAGTTGGCAGATTTGATCGGCGCCATGAAGGTGATGATGAACGCTTTTTCCGAAGGCCAAATTGATCGCCTATTTCTTGCGCAAAACGGTTTTGTAACCACCATGACGCAGCAGCCCCGGGTCGACCAGTTAATACCCGTCCAGGCCATTGAGCCGGATGCGCGACTGGAGAGTCACTGGGATTACCTGTATGAGCCTGATGCGCGTGAGGTGGTCGATGCGTTACTGATGCGTTATATCGAATCACTCATTTACCAGGGTGTGGTCGAGAACATCGCCTGTGAGATGGCGGCCCGGATGGTGGCGATGAAGTCAGCCTCAGATAACGCGGGCAACCTCATTGATGAACTGCAACTGGTCTACAACAAAGCCCGCCAGGCAGCCATTACCCAGGAAATCTCCGAGATTGTCGGCGGTGCAGCCGCGGTCTAGCCTGTTAAGGCAAAAGCACAGACAAGGATTATTCACGAGGAATCACGCTATGAGTACCGGCAACATTGTTGAAATTATCGGCGCGGTCGTCGACGTTGAGTTTCCGCGCGGGTCGATACCCAAGGTCTATGACGCGTTGAAAGTGAGCGAGACAGGCCTCACGCTGGAAGTGCAGCAACAGCTGGGCGACGGCGTGGTCCGTAGTATCGCCATGGGTTCGAGCGACGGCCTCAAGCGTGGGCTCGAAGTCAGTAACAGTGGTGCGCCGATTACCGTGCCAGTTGGTGAGCAGACCCTTGGCCGTATCATGGATGTGCTCGGTAACCCGGTGGACGAGGCCGGCCCGGTGGAATCACCAACGTGGCTGCCGATTCACCGCCAGGCCCCAGGTTACGCTGATCAGGCGCCCACGATCGAGCTCCTAGAGACCGGCATCAAAGTCATTGACCTCATTATGCCGATCTCCAAGGGCGGCAAAATCGGCCTGTTTGGCGGCGCCGGTGTTGGCAAGACGGTCGCCATCATGGAACTCATCAATAACATCGCCAAGGAGCACTCAGGCTTGTCGGTGTTTGCCGGTGTGGGTGAGCGCACCCGTGAAGGCAACGATTTTTACCACGAGATGAGTGAGTCGGGTGTGCTCGATAAGGTGGCGATGGTCTTCGGCCAAATGAATGAGCCGCCAGGCAATCGCCTGCGAGTGGGGTTGACCGGGCTGACCATATCGGAGCACTTTCGTGACGAAGGGCGCGATGTGCTGCTGTTCGTGGATAACATCTACCGCTATACCCTGGCTGGGGTAGAGGTCTCGGCGTTGCTTGGTCGTATGCCCTCGGCTGTGGGTTACCAGCCGACACTGGCGGCCGAGATGGGTGTGTTGCAGGAACGCATCACTTCCACTCGCACCGGTTCCATCACTTCGTTCCAGGCAGTGTACGTGCCGGCCGATGACCTCACCGACCCGTCCCCGGCTACCACCTTCGCTCATCTCGATGCCACGCTGGTGTTGTCGCGGCAAGTGGCCGAACTCGGCATCTACCCGGCGGTGGACCCACTGGACTCCACCAGCCGCCAATTAGATCCCCTGGTAGTTGGCCAGGAGCATTACGATACGGCGCGTGCGGTGCAGGGCACCTTACAACGCTACAAGGAACTACGCGATATCATCGCTATCCTCGGCATGGATGAGTTGTCGGAAGACGACAAGCAGATCGTTAATCGTGCCCGCAAGATTCAACGTTTTCTGTCACAGCCGTTCTTTGTGGCCGAGACCTTCACCGGTTCACCGGGTAAGTTTGTCTCGCTCAAGGACACCATCCGAGGTTTCCAGGGCATCATCAACGGTGACCACGATGACATTCCCGAGCAGGCGTTCTACATGGTCGGCGGTATCGAAGAGGCGGTCGAGAAGGCCAAAACCGTCACCTGATAACTACGCTAGGCAGCAGCTATGGCCAACACGATTAAAGTCGATATCGTTAGTGCAGAAGAAGAAGTCTGGTCTGGCGAGGGCACCATGGTGTTTGCGCCGGCCGAGATGGGTGAGATAGGCATCGCCCCCCAGCACGCGCCTTTGCTAACGCGGCTGAAGCCCGGTGAGGTCCGGGTACAACAGGAATCCGGTGAGGAGCAATTCTTCTACGTTTCCGGTGGCATGCTGGAAGTGCAAGGCCATCTCGTTACAGTGTTGTCAGACACTGCGGTGCGCGCGCATGATCTCGATGAGGCGGCGGCACTAGAGGCTCAGCGACGAGCCGAGCAGGCGATGAGCGACCGTACCAGCGACATGGAACTGGCTAAGGCCAAGGCCGAACTGATCCAGGCTGCTGCCCAGCTACGCGCTATCCAGAAACTGCGCTCCAGGGGCCGGGCCTAAGGGCAGCAGCACCAAGTGTGTGCCGGGCGCCGGTAACGCCATGTCCGAATCAGTCAGCGAAAACAAGTTGGTATCGATTGCCTATACCATTCGGGACAGGCGCGGTGAAATCGTTGAACACAGCGACTTGCCGATTTCCTACGTGCATGGTCTCTCGGTGAGCCCATTATTTCCCCAAATAGAGTCTGCACTGGAAGGTCTACACGAAGGTGAGAGTGCCGAGGTGTCCCTCACCTGCGATCAGGCCTTCGGGCCGCACGACCCAGGCCTGACTTTCACCGACGACCTAGAGAATACACCGGAGGAACTGCGTTTTGTGGGCGCGGAACTGGACGCTGAAAATGATAAGGGTGAAGCCATGCATTTCCGGGTAATCCAGATTTCTGACGGACGCATCACCATCGATGGGAACCATCCGCTAGCAGGCCAGGACATTACCATCATCGTCCGGGTCACGGAGGTCCGAGATGTTACACCGCAGGATATTACAGCTCACGCCAAGCAGCATATCCACTGAGTTGCCAGCCGCCGTTACCATGTTCTACCACCAGCGACCATGGCGATTGCAGTAATATCCTTGGTATGACCCTAGAAGTAATCGTGCTGGCAGCGGGTAAGGGCACGCGCATGCGCTCAGCCCTGCCTAAGGTGATGCACGATCTCGCCGGCCGGCCGCTGCTTGACCATGTTCTGGAAACGATTTCCAGTCTCAGTGCGCAGCGGGTTCATGTGGTTTGTGGTTACGGTGCCGAGATTGTGCGTAAGCATGTCGGTGAGCCGGGCTGGATCAACTGGGTGGCGCAGGTTGAGCAACTGGGTACCGGCCATGCAGTGCAGCAGGCTTTGCCACAGGTGGCTGATGATGCGACTGTGCTGGTGGTTTACGGTGACGTGCCGCTGGTGCGCACCCAGACCCTGGATCGTCTGCTGGCACAGGCGGGGATCAACCGCCTGGCGCTGCTGACCGCGCAGCTGCCCGATCCTTCCGGCTATGGACGCATTGTGCGCAATGAGGGCAGCCAAGTTATCGGTATCGTCGAGGAGCGTGATGCCAGCGTCGATGAGTTAGAGATCGGCGAGATCAATACCGGTTTCATGGCCGTTCCGGCAGCAGTTTTGCGCAGGTGGTTGGCGATGGTGGGCAGTGGCAACGATCAGGGCGAGTACTACCTGACCGACATAATCAGTTGTGCCGTTCATGAAGGCACCGATGTCGTCGCCGTTAGTTGTGATGATGGCAACGAAGTTCTCGGTGTCAACAGCCGTGGCGAACTGGCTGCAGCGGAGCGTCTGTATCAAGCTCGCCAGGCGGAATCGCTCATGGCCGCCGGGCTGACCCTGCATGATCCCGCACGTTTTGATCTTCGTGGCCAGTTGTATTTTGGTGAGGACTGTGAAATCGATGTCAATGTCGTGATTAAGGGAACGGTGACTCTGGGTACGCGGGTCCGTATCGGCCCGAACTGCCAGATTACTGATAGCAAGATCGGAGGCGGGGCCGAGGTCCGTGCCAATAGCGTCATCGAGGGTACCGAGATGGCGGAAAACTGCACGGTCGGGCCATTTGCCCGCTTAAGGGCAGGGACCAAACTGGCAGCCGGCGCCCGGGTCGGTAATTTCGTCGAAACCAAGAACACCACCCTCGGCAGGGACAGTAAGGCCAATCATCTGGCCTACCTAGGTGATGCGCAGGTTGGTCAGCGGGCAAATATCGGCGCGGGCGTGATCACCTGCAATTACGATGGCGCTGACAAGCATCAGACAGTGATTGGCGACGATGCCTTTATCGGCTCGAACAGTGCACTGGTAGCGCCGGTGCAAGTCGGCGAGGGGGCAACAGTCGGCGCGGGTTCTGCCATCAGCCGTGATGTACCATCCGGCGAACTGGCACTTACCCGGGCTGAGCAAAAGACCCAGCGTGATTGGCGGCGCCCGCAGAAGAATAAAGACTGAATGAACCGATTTTCTTCGGCCACCAGCAGCGCCATCATCAATAAACAATAACTCCGGAAACGACACTATGTGCGGCATAGTCGGCGCGGTAAGAGAATCAGACACTAGCGGTTTTCTGCTTGAGGGCCTGCGCCGCCTGGAATACCGTGGTTACGACTCGGCCGGTGTCGTCGTCATTAACCAGGGTGGCAGACTGGAGCGCACCCGTACAGTGGGCAAGGTTGCAGAACTCGAGCAAGCACTGGACCAAACTCCGCTTGCCGGAACGACCGGTCTAGCGCATACCCGCTGGGCAACGCATGGTGGGGTCAGCGAAACTAACGCTCACCCGCATATTTGCAATGGTACGCTGGCGCTGGTCTGCAACGGTATTGTCGAGAACCACGAGGCGCTTCGCCACAGTCAGCAAGAGGCGGGCCTGGCGTTCACTTCACAGACCGATACCGAGGTAGTGGTACACCAGGTGTACCTGCACCTGCAAAACGGCCTGGATCTGGCTGATGCTGTACGCGCGACCATGGACGAGCTCGCGGGAAATTTCGCCCTTGCCGTGGTCCATGCCGGTGAACCGGGCCGGCTGGTCGCTGCCCGCCAGGGCCCGCCACTGCTGTTAGGCCGTGCCGACAAGGAGTCTTTTGTGGCATCGGATATCAATGCCCTGCTCCCCGTGACTCGCCGGTACCAAGTGCTCGAAAACGGTGATGTTGCCGACATACGGGGCGCAAGCTGCACTATCAAGGACAGCGGCGGCAGTCCAGTGGAACGCGTTATCCATACCAGTACCCAATTGGGGGCTGGTGCCGAACTCGGCGAGCATCGCCATTTCATGCAGAAAGAAATTCACGAGCAACCCCGCGCTGTGAGCGACACGCTGGAAGACCGGCTGCTGGGTGACCGCGTACTGGAAAACGCTTTTGGCAGCGAGGCCGGCAGGATTTTCGATGCGACCCGGCAGGTACTGATTATCGCCTGTGGCACGAGTTACCACGCAGGGTTGGTGGCACGACACTGGCTGGAGTATGTCGGGGTCCCCTGCGAGGTCGAGGTCGCGAGCGAATACCGTTACCGGCGGCATGCGGCCCGTGCAGGCACCTTGGTGGTGACTATCTCTCAGTCGGGTGAAACAGCCGACACGCTGGCAGCGCTTGAAGAGGCCAAGCGTCAGGGAGTTGTCGGGGCGCTGGTTGTGTGCAACGTGGCTGAATCTTCCCTGGTACGCGAGTCAGATCTGGTTTTTATGACCCACTGTGGCCCCGAGGTGGGTGTCGCATCGACCAAGACTTTTGTCAGTGCAATGACGGGCCTACTGCTGTTGGCGCTGGTGCTCTCGCGCCGTCATGGCTTCGACTCGGGGTTTGAGGCCCACGTGGTGCACCAGATTCGCACCCTGCCCGGCGCCCTTGAAGCGGCGCTGGCTATGGAAGATGCGATCGCCGAAATGGCCCAGGTTTTTAGTGACAAAGAGCACGCGCTGTTCCTCGGCCGTGGCGCGCATTTTCCTATCGCCATGGAAGGCGCACTCAAGCTCAAGGAGATCTCCTATATCCATGCCGAAGCTTATCCGGCCGGCGAGCTCAAGCATGGCCCCCTGGCGCTGGTCGATGAAAAAATGCCGGTGGTAGCTGTTGCACCCAATGATCTTTTGATTGAGAAATTGAAATCTAATCTGGAGGAAGTGCGTGCACGCCGCGGCAGATTGTATCTTTTTGCAGATCCAGTATCGGGCCTGGAGTCACGGGAGGACGTCACCGTGCTGCACGTTGCACCGGCGGACAGCGCCATCGCACCGATCATCTACACGGTGCCGCTGCAGTTGCTTTCCTACCACGTTGCCCTGATCAAGGGTACCGACGTCGACAAGCCGCGCAATCTCGCCAAGTCCGTCACAGTGGAGTAAGTCCCACAGGGGGCCTTCTTGCATAGCCCTGCAGCCACAGCGATCCTACTGACTACTGGCGAACCTGCCGGCGTGGGGCCGGAACTTGCAGTGCAACTGCTGCAGCAACCGGTCACTGGCCCGCTGTGCATTGCTGCCGACCCGGATCTGCTGTTAGAACGGGCCGCCCTGTTGCAGCTGCCTCTAGCGCTTAGCGGTGACACGCTGATCGCACCAGGCGGGCAAGCCACCCTTCTTGCTGTTGATCTTTCCGTGACACCCTCACAGCCTGGGCGCCCGGAAACCGCTAATGCACCTTATGTAGTCCAGATGCTGCAACAGGCTGTTGATGGCTGCCTGGGCGGCGATTTTGCCGCACTGGTCACGGGCCCGGTACACAAAAGCACCCTGATCGAGGCCGGCAATGATTTCGTCGGCCACACTGAGTTTCTGGCAGAGCGTTCCGGCGTAAAGACGCCGGTGATGATGCTGGCAAGTGACAGCCTGCGCGTGGCACTGGTGACCATCCATGTGCCGTTGGTCGAGGTTGCGGGCGCAGTAACCCGCGAGCACATGCAGGCGGTACTGCGGGTGGTGGATACGGAACTGCGCACGCGCTTTTCGATTCCCACACCGGTGATCGGGGTCTGTGGCCTTAATCCCCACGCCGGTGAAGCCGGACACCTGGGCCGCGAAGAGATTGAAGTCATCGTCCCAGTGCTTGAAGCCTTGCGCACTCAGGGCCTGGATCTGCGCGGCCCGTTGCCGGCCGACACGGCCTTCACCTCGGATTCGCTCTCAGGACTGGACGTGGTGGTCGCGATGTACCACGATCAGGGCCTGCCGGTAATCAAGCACGCCGGGTTCGGTGCAGTGGTGAATATCACCCTGGGCCTGCCCTTTGTGCGTACCTCGGTGGACCACGGCACCGCGCTGGATCTTGCCGGAACCGGCCGGGCCGATGTGGGTAGCCTGGCCGCGGCGGTACGGCTGGCAAGACAGTTGGCCGATGGCTTCTGAATCCCCCACCCTGCGCCGGCCAAGAAAACGTTTCGGCCAGCACTTTTTGCACGATGCCGCCATGATCCGGCGCATCGTCGAAGCAATCGACACGCAGGCGGACGAAGTCCTGTGCGAGATCGGGCCAGGACAGGGCGCCCTGACCGATCGTTTGGTTGAGACCGGCACCACGTTACACCTGGTGGAGATAGATCGTGATCTGGTTCCCGTGCTGCGCCAGCGCTACGCACAGCACCCACAGGTGCAGGTGCATGAACGGGATGTGCTCAATGTTAACCTGGGGGAACTCAGCCCCGACCAGCCGCTGGTCATGGTGGGCAACCTGCCCTACAACATCTCCTCGGTGCTGCTGATACACCTGTTGGCACAGCGTGAGCACATCAGCCGTATGTTGTTCATGCTGCAAAAGGAGGTGGCACAACGCCTGGTGGCAAGCCCCGGGGCCAGCCAATACGGCCGCCTGAGTGTCATGGTTGGTCGCGTTTATCATTCGCGCTTGTTGTTCGATGTGGGCCCCGGTGCGTTCACGCCGCCACCCAAAGTGCAATCAAGTGTCGTCGC
>JASLLH010000025.1:0-18853 GCA_030747115.1 Arenicellales bacterium | reverse complement strand
TGGTGTCTGGGAATAGCCCAACTGGCGCAAAGTTTTGGGCTGTCCTACGAGATCGGTGCCTTTATTGCCGGCGTCGCCCTGGCTAACAGCCCCATCGCACCTTTCATTGCCGATAGCCTGCGTCCGTTGCGTGACTTTTTCCTTGTTATGTTCTTTTTCGCCTTGGGTGCTGGGTTCAATATAGAAACTGTGAGCAAGGTATGGCCTGGTGCAGTGGCGCTGGCTTTGGCGGTGGTAGTAATCAAGCCGCTCACTTTCCGCACCTTGTTCAGGACTTTTGGCGAAACCGGCATTCTGGCCGGTGAGGCCGGCGTGCGGCTAGGACAGATGAGTGAATTCTCGCTGCTGCTGGTGGCGGTGGCGGTGCAGACGCAGGTGATGAGCGCCTCGGCCGCGGCGTTCGTGCAGCTCGCCACCCTGATCACATTCGTGATTTCCTCTACGGTGGTGGTGGTGCGCTATCCCACTCCCATTGCCTTGTCGGATCGCCTGCGCCGCGATTGATATACGAGCCGCAGTTAGCCAGTGCGCTTCAGGCCTTGGCCGAAGCCTGGTTTTTCACCTCGCTGACAGCTGCCGCCAGGGTAGCTTCGTCAGCGATATAGTCGTGGCCGATCACGCCGAGGTCATCGTCTAGGCGGTAGACCAGTGGGATGCCAGTGGGGATGTTGTACTGCATGATCTCCTCTTCCGACATCTCCTCCAGGAACTTGACCATCGCCCGCAGGCTGTTGCCATGGGCCACCACCAGCACCCGGCGATCAGCCGCAAGTTGGGGCGCCAGTACTTCCTGCCACCACTGCCGTACCCGTACCAGCGTGTCGGCCAGCGATTCCGACCCGGGGAGATTATCGACGGCCGCGTAACGCGGTTCGTGGGTTGGATGCCCAGGGTCATCGGCGGTCAGTGCGGGCGGCCGTACAGCGTAGCCCCGCCGCCATTTCAGTACCTGCGCGTCGCCGTGGCGGGTCGCCGTTTCTTTCTTATCCAGACCCTGCAGGGCGCCGTAATGGCGCTCGTTCAGTCGCCAGTCAGTCTGTACCGGCAGGTACATCTGCTCCAGTTCTTCGAGGATCAGCCACAGTGTGCGTACCGAACGCTTCAGATACGAGGTCATTGCCAGATCGAAGACAAAACCCTGGTCTCTCAACGCACAGCCGGCAGCGCGGGCCTCACCGATGCCGCGCTCTGACAGGTCCACGTCTACCCAACCGGTGAAGCGGTTCTGCTGGTTCCAGGTGCTCTGGCCATGCCGTACTAACACCAGTTTCTTCATTACGCCACTCCTGGCAGTCGTTTGGGGTTCATTGGTGGCTGTGCAAGCACGCAACCATCTGCCGCAGCGCCAAGCCGCGGTGGCTGAGGCGATTCTTAACCCCGGCCTCAAGCTCGGCAGCAGTCCGACCCTCGCCCGGTACGACGAATACCGGGTCGTAACCAAAGCCGTTGCTGCCACGGGCTGCGAGCGCGATATGGCCCTCCCAGGTGCCCTGACAAATTACCGGGGCAGGGTCATCCGGGTGGCGCAGCCAGGCCATCACGCATTGGAAACGGGCGCTGCGCTGCGCCATTGGCAAATCGGTCAATTCCTTAAGTAACCGCGCCACATTGTCGGTGTCGCTGGCGCTATTGCCGGCATAGCGGGCCGAGCGCACCCCGGGCGCGCCGCCAAGCGCATCGACCTCCAGCCCCGAATCGTCGGCCAGCGCCGGCCGGGCCGCGTATGTTGCGGCATTGCGTGCTTTGAGAATCGCGTTCTCAATAAATGTGTGTCCGGTCTCCTCAACGGTGGGGACATCGAGCGCACCCTGGGCCAAGAAGGTGATACCACTGCCTGCCAGCAGCGCCGAAATCTCTCCCAGTTTGCCGGCATTATCAGTTGCAAGCACGATTTCCATGGCTATTCAGGCGGCGTCTGGCGGGCGCTACTTTGCAAAACGATCAACTCCGCTATGCCTTTTTTTGCCAGCGTGGTCATCGCCTGTAACTCATCCTCAGAAAACGGTTCATTTTCAGCGGTACCCTGCAACTCAATGAAGCGCTGGCGGTCGTCCATGACAAAATTCATATCGGTGTCGGCACTACTGTCCTCCCGGTAATCCAAATCTAGCAACACCTGGCCCTGCACTATCCCCACCGACACGGACGCCACCTGGCCGATCAGGGGGGAACCCGCCAACACATCCTGCTGACACAGGCAATCGAGCGCGTCGGCCAACGCTATCCAAGCACCCGTGATTGACGCCGTACGGGTGCCGCCGTCCGCCTGCAGGACATCACAGTCCAGAGTCACGGTGCGCTCGCCCAGCCTGTCCAAATCGACCACTGCCCGCAGTGCGCGGCCAATCAGGCGCTGGATCTCCAGTGTACGACCCCCCTGTTTGCCACGAGCTGCCTCGCGAGCCGTACGCTGACCGGTAGCCCGCGGCAACATACCGTATTCGGCTGTCACCCAGCCACGTCCGCTGCTGCGCAAAAAAGGCGGTACCCGCTCTTCCACGCTGGCCGTGCACAACACCCGGGTCTCGCCAAACTCGACCAGAACCGAGCCTTCGGCATGGCGTGTGTAGGCCCGGGTAAAACGCACTGGCCGCAACTGGCCGGCTCCTCTGTTGTCAGTTCTGTTCATCTGCTTTTTCTCTCATGACCCGTTGGCAAAGGGCATCGCTGGTAACCGAACTGCGCCCTCAGTCGGGCGGCAACACGTGACCCAGCAGGGAAAAGAACTGCACTAGGAAGCGGTAGGTCAGCCCCCAAACTATGCGCTCGTCACGTGGGCCAAGAAATATGCCGGGATAGACCAGCCCGTCAGCGCCAGCATAAGGCACCCGGGTCCACAAGTCGGGATTCAACAGCGTCGACACCGACAAGCTGACTACTTCCGCCACCTCGTAGTTGAGCGTGAACGGCGCTGCACCATCTACCGCATAGACAAAACAGGAAATCGACATATTGCGGGGGCGCCCGCCGTGGCGGCCTCTAAGATCATCCAGCCGGCCCACCAACTGGTCGTCGGTAAGATCCAGCCCGATCTCTTCCAGCGTCTCACGCTTGGCTGCATCCGCCGGCAACCGGTCATCGTGCTCGCGGCGACCACCGGGAAAAGCCATCTGGCCCGACCAGGGATCGTCCACACAGAGCGCACGCTGGATGAAGACGATTTGCGGGTCTTCCAGGGAGAAGCCCGTGTCCAGTATAAGTGCGACTTCAGCCTGCCGTGATGGCCGGGGCGTCACTACGTTTGGCTGGTGGGCGCTGATCCTGTCGATAATGGCCGGGGCAGGTATCACCAGTGGATACCGCCACCAAACACCAGTCCATAATTCACCTCCCGCGCGCGGGTGCCGGTGATGTCGCCCGTGTAATCCGTGATGTGGTAGCGCCAGGCAGCGCGCAACGACAGGAACGGCAACGGATCGATCACTGCACCGGCCTCCACTGATATCGAGGAGAGGTCCTTGCGCAAACCAAGCCCTCCCATGTTCGGAGCCCAGCCACCTGCACCGTAAATATACAATGCTCCCAGCACACCCAGCCGCCCTTCCCCCGCCAGCCGCAGGCCTGAAACGCTGCCCTCGGCCCCAAAACGATTCTGTTCCCAGCCCAAGCCCGCGGCCAGGAAAGTGTTGTCGGTCAGACTGAGCAGTCGGTGTGTTATATCAATCACGACCTGCTCGTCCGGTGCCATGACTGCGTTGTCCTCTGCGACCCGGTAGAGCAACGCGCGTGCACCCCAGCCGTGGTCCCACCACCCCTCAGCATATCCCCCAACTGAGTTGGTGTTGATACCAAGATCAATGTTGTCGTTCGTATCCGCCACCCAGGTAAAGATGCCTGCCTCGCCAGCAAATGAGCCCAGCGCACTGGCGGGCAACACCGGCACAGTGAACAAAATCAGCAACAGGAGGCGCGCAGCCAGTCTCAACAAGGGCTATCCGGGCAACAAGTGGTGGACGATAGATGATAGATGGTGTGTGACCATTGATTTTATCATCGGTCGGCACGATATCCGGGCACCGGCCGGCACCGTATAATGATGCCAAGGGGGCTTTCATGAACATGAGCGACGGTGTGCGTCTTGACCGATGGCTCTGGAGTGCCCGCTTCTTCAAGACGCGTCAGGCCGCTGCAGATGCGGTTGCTAATGGCCGGGTGCTGCTCAACAATCGCCGTACCCGGCCAGCCCGGACGGTGCGCGCCGGCGATACCGTGCGCATCCACAAGCAGGCGTTTCTTTACCAACTGACGGTGCTGAAACTAGCAGATAAACGCACATCCCCACAGGTCGCAGCAACCCTCTACCGTGAGGACCCCGACAGCCTCGAGAAACGCCTCACCTTAGCCCGCCAGATGCGCGCGCAGAGCGCGCCGGCCCGCACCGGCAAAGGCCGTCCGAGCAAACGCGACCGTCGTCTGTTGGAGCGCCTGCGCCAGAGCGGAGCATCAGGATGAGAACTGCATGAAGGGCCCACTGCAAACCCTGCGCCAGGGTGAGATTGCCAGGGTAGGCATCGACGCGCTGATGGTGGCGCCAGTGAACGGCCGGCGCCCGTTGGACGCGGATATATCCAACCTGATCGTGGGCCTGTATCCCGCCCAGGACTCACTGGAGTCGCGCCAAAGTCTGGTAAACGAGACAGCCGCACCGATCCGCGATTTTCGCCACGGTGCGCCATGCAACATCTGTCAGTTCGAATGAATTCCGCCAGGCACCAGCCGCTGCCGCTGTCAGTCTACCTGCACTTGCCCTGGTGCCGGAGCAAGTGCCCCTACTGCGACTTCAACTCTCATCCACTGCATGGCGAACTGCCCCAGGATGTCTACGTCAAAGCCCTGGCTGCGGATATGGACGGCAATCGTCGCTGGCTCTCCAACCGCACAATTCGCTCAGTATTCTTCGGCGGCGGTACCCCAAGCCTGTTTTCCGCGCGGAGTATTGGCCAGTTGCTGGAAGGCCTCGCTTTGCACTCGCGGCTGGACGACAGTGCCGAGATCACCCTGGAGGCCAACCCTGGTTCGGCCGAAGCTGCGCGCTTTTGTGACTACCGCACGGCCGGTGTTAACCGGCTGTCACTGGGAATACAAAGTTTCAACGATGCCTCACTCAAGGCTCTCGGCCGCAGCCACGATGCCGCCCAAGCCTGTGCCGCCATAGACGCGGCCCATGCGGCGGGGTTCGAGGCGATCAACCTTGATCTCATGCATTGTCTGCCGGGTCAACGGGTGCCCGAGGCCCTGCGCGACCTCGACACCGCGCTCAGTTTTGCCCCCCAACACCTGTCCTTGTACCAACTTACCATCGAGCCTAACACGCGCTTTGCCGCACAACCGCCACGCCAGCCTGATGAAGATACTGCTTGGGCTATCTGTGCCGGTATTGAGGAAAAAACAGCCGCCGCAGGCCTGCAGCATTACGAGGTCTCCGCTTTTGCCCGGGCCGGTTCACAATGCCAGCACAACCTTAACTATTGGCAGTTTGGCGACTACCTCGGCTTTGGCGCCGGTGCCCACAGCAAGGTCACCACAGCTGACGCGATCCGCCGGTGGTGGCGGCCACGCCATCCGCACGATTACATGCGCGCCGCCGAGCGCGCTCCGGACCAGGTCCAGCGGGTGTCAGACAACGAACTAGTCTTCGAGTTCCTATTAGGCGCCCTGCGCTTAAAAGGCGGGTTTTCTATCGATCTGTTCGAACAGCGCACACGCCTCAAATGGCGGGGCATTGCCAGTGCAGTCGATAAGGCAACCATGCGCGGCCTGCTTGAAGTACGAGGCACACAGATATTGGCCACCGAGCATGGCTGGCGCTTCCTCGATGACCTGTTACAAGACTTTTTGCCCATCGGTATGGGCGGCAGATCTGCATGTTATGATGCTTTAGCCCCACTGCCGGGCTGATATACGAGCCTGAAGATTCTTGGAAGCCGTCGCCGTCATTGCCGCCACCCTAGGTGTCGCCTGGGCCAGTGGCATCAACCTTTATGCCGCGTTGTTCGTGCTTGGCTGGCTATCGCACGCTGGTGCGGTCGAACTGCCTCCAGATCTACAAATAGCCGCCGAGCCGTTGGTCATGGGCGCTGCGGCGATTATGTACGTGGTCGAGTTCTTTGCCGACAAGGTGCCCGGAGTGGACAGCGGCTGGGATGCGCTGCACACTTTCATCCGTATCCCGGCAGGGGCTCTGCTTGCAGTTGCCGCCATCAGCCCGCTGGGTCCGGAATACGAACTTGCCGGCGCACTCATCGGCGGGGTTTTTGCCGCCAGCAGCCATTTCACCAAGTCTGGCACCCGGGTGCTGATCAATGCCTCACCCGAGCCCTTCAGTAATTGGGCGCTCAGCATCGGTGAGGATATTGCCGTCATCGCCGGGCTGTGGGCTGCGCTGCACCACCCGGTGCTGTTCCTGGCACTGCTGGGACTGTTCGTGGTACTGGTGGTGTGGCTGTTGCCAAAGATCTGGCGCGGTATACGCGGTTTGTTCCAGCGGCTGGGCCGGGTTTTCAACCGCGAACAGCCACCTGCGCCGCCGGCCGACATTTGAGGCGTTACCTGACGAATAAAACGCGTGCTCTGGGTCAAGGCATTTCACCTCATCTTCATGGTTACCTGGTTTGCGGGGCTGTTCTACCTGCCGCGCCTGTTCGTCTACCATGCCATGACTGATGATGCGGCAACTGCCGCACAGTTCGAGGTGATGGAGCGAAAACTCTACTTCGGCATCACGACCCCGGGCGGCATCCTGACTGTCATTTCCGGCCTGTGGTTATGGCTGGGTTTCGGTGCCGGTGCCGGCAGCAACTGGCTGATCGCGAAACTCGTACTGGTTGCCATATTGATTGGTTATCACCTCTGGTGCGGGCGCCTGGTGGCTGAGTTTTGCAACAACAAAAACCGCCACAGCCACGTTTTCTACCGCTGGTTCAATGAGTTCCCCACCTTGGTCCTGGTAGTCGCAGTGCTGCTGGCAGTACTCAAACCCTCATTTTGAGCATCTTTTGCCAGCATGTTCCGCGTGGTGCTGTACCAGCCTGAGATTCCGCCCAACACCGGCAACATTATCCGCCTTTGTGCCAATACCGGTTGCGAGCTGCACTTGATCGAACCGTTGGGGTTTTCGATGGATGATGGCCGATTGCGCCGTGCCGGCCTGGACTACAATGACCTTGCCAGGGTACATCGACACGCCGACATGGCGGCATTCCTGCATGCGCTGGCGCCGCCGCGGCTCTTTGCCTATTCCACCCAGCACAGCCGGCGTCACAGCGACTGCCGCTTTGCTGCCGGCGATGCGCTGTTGTTCGGCCCTGAGACCCGGGGCTTGCCCCCGGACATCTGCACGTTGGCACTACCAGCACATCGGGTCGGCCTGCCAATGGTGCCCGGCAATCGCAGCCTGAACTTGTCCAACACCGTTGCGGTCGCGGTCTACGAAGCCTGGCGCCAACTCGGCTTCACCGGCTCGGCTTAAACGGCGGCCGCCACCATCACAGGTCCAGACTTTCCACTTCGACCCCGCCCAAGCGCAGCGCCGCCGTCACCACCGGTATCTCGTCGGTGGTCACGCTTACCTTGAAGCCAACAAAGAAGTAGCCCAGATCATCGATGCGCACCCGCTCAAAAACGCGCGCGGCATCCATGCCGCGAAAGACTTGTTCAAGCAGGTGGCTAGTCTGCCCTGATGCCGGGTCACAGAAGTACAGGCTTTGGATACGCGTGCGGTAAATCGCCTGGTCGCCAGCCAATCGGGTGACCAGCCACGATTCGAAAATGCGGTCACGGGAGACACCCGGCTTGAGGTTACCGATATCCGTCGCAGCGGGATGGCGGAACTTGCTATACACTTGCCGCATTCTGTTACCCTAGCGCTAGTGGCGGGTACGTCACCGCTACTTCAGCAGTTTTTTCCATGAACCTTGCCTCCACCCTGGTCGAGTTGGTGAGTGCGGCCAGCCGCTACCAGCAACTGCCTCCAATCGCGCATCTGCACGTACCCCCGCCCATCGAAACCACCGGGCGGCACAAGAAGTTCGGTATGATAGCGCTGGCCGATGGCAGTTGCGGTTTCTTCTACACCCGCTTCGATAATACCCTTGAACGACTGCTGGCCTGTGATCCGGCACAAGTTGTGGCAAAACCGGTATTGGAGGTTGCTGCAGGCTTTCGGGACAGTGATCCGCTGACGAAGGCCTTGGGGCTGGGGGCGCTCAATGCACTGGGCCAGCACCTGCTGCAGGCCGGAGGCTATCGGCTGGACCATACCACCGACCCGTTAGGCCAACTCGACCTGGATCGAGGTCGTCATGTAGGTATGGTGGGATTTTTCCCACCGCTGGTCGAGTTGCTGCAACAGCGTGGTACCGCGCTCACGGTTATCGAAAAAGACACGCAGTTCCTTGTTGAGCAGGGAAATTTCACAGTCACGCTGGACCCGGCTCACCTTGCCGGGTGCGACCGGGTGCTGGTCACCGGCTCCACCCTGATGAACGATACTCTGGATGGTGTGCTGGCCTGTTGTGACAACAACGCGCGCGTCGCACTGATTGGCCCCACCGCGGCGTGTCTGCCCGACCCGCTGTTCGAGCGCGGGGTGGACGTAGTGGGCAGCAGTACCGTGCTCGATTTAGCCTGCCTGCGACCGCGCCTTGAGATGGGGGAATCCTGGGGCGATGCCGTCACCAAGTACTGTATCTGCCGCGAGGACTACCCGGGCATCCATCACCTGCTGGCAGGCGACTGGGCCGCTGGTGCCTGAACAAAACCGAGTTGTGATGGCTGCCGGGGCTGCGAGCGCCGGTATAATTTCCGCATGAGATCGGCTCTTTTTTTCAGCAGAATCGTGCTGCTGGCGCTGCTATCGGCCGCTAGTGCTGAAAGTGCCGAAGTGCCCCCAGCAACAGACCTCGCCGCCGCCGGCAATATTGCCGCCGGCCGGCAGGTGCCGATCGTGCTGTTCTACAGCGCCGATTACTGCTTGCATTGTGAGGCGGTCAGGGCCGAGTTCCTTGGCTTCATGGCCGTGGACGAGGCCTACCGCGGGCGGGCGTTGTTCCGTGAAATCCGGACCGACAGTGGCACTACACTGGTGGGTTTTGACAGCCGACCCACGACCCACGGCCACTTTGCCCGGCAGCGCAATATTCGCCTCGTGCCCACACTGGAATTCGTCGATGATCATGGTCGGGTGCTGGCTGAACCGCTGGTGGGTGGGGCCATCCCCGACTATTACGCGGCCTATGTCAACCGCGGTATCGACCGGGCGCTCCTGCAGTTACGCCAGGGCAGCGCCAGGTGACAGCACCAGCTGCCAGCGCGCCACTCGAACTCAGCCGCCAGCAGGTCCTGGCCGAGTGGATCGATTACAACGGTCACATGAATGTGGCCTACTATGTTCTCGCTTTCGACCGCGGTGTCGATGAACTGATGAGTCATGTCGGGCTTACCCCGGCGTACATCGAGCGTGAAGCGTCGTCAACTTTCACCCTGGAGTTGCACATCAACTACCTGCAGGAATTGCACCTGGGTGACCCCATTCGCCTAGCCTGGCAGCTGCTCGATTTCGACGCCAAGCGGATGCACTATTTTTTGCACATGTACCATGCCGAAGAGGATTTTCTCGCCGCTACCTCCGAGCAGATCATGCTGCACGTGAGCCTGAGCAACCGCAGGTCCTCACCTTTTCCTGAGGCCATCCAGAACACACTGGCCCAGTTGCTCGCGGCACACCGGGGCCTGCCACGGCCCCAGCAGGCTGGCCGGGTTATCGGTATTCCCAAGCGCTAAGAAGATCTTTTTTCTGCGCCCATCCCAGCGCAGCGACCATATTTACTGGAGCCTTCAGGTTCAAGCCCTCACTCACCTGGGCCGGTAGGATATGTTGCTGGTATACCAGCCGCGCAATTACTGCCAGGATTCCTGTGATCACTGCTACGATCAGGAGTTCGAACAGCGCAAACCCGAGATGTCGTGTTTCCATCGTCACCTCCCGGGAATGCCCCTTGCGGGTTAGCGGCGGATACGGGCCAGAATACCGTCGAGTTCGTCTAGCGAGCCATATTCAATCTTTACATGGCCGCGCTTGCCATCGCGCGACTCGACCCGGACCGGGGCAGCGAAGTGCTCGGACAATTCTTCTTCCAAGCGACGGATATCAGGATCGAGGACGGTTTTTTTCTTGTCTTTCTTTTTCGCGCTGGCCTGCGCTAACAGGCGCCGGACCAGTTGCTCGGCTTGGCGCACCGATAAACGCCGGCGCATAACCAGGTCAGCGGCTGCCCCTTGCTGCTCACGGGGCAGCGCCAAGATAGCACGGGCATGACCCGCCTCAAGGCGCCGGGCCTCAAGATGTTCTCGCACTCCCGGGTCCAGGTTTAGCAGACGTAGCAAGTTAGAGACAGCGGTGCGGGAACGGCCGATGGTATCAGCGACCTGCTGGTGGGTAAGGCCGAATTCATCCAGCAGTCGCCGTAGGCCACCCGCTTCCTCTATGGGATTGAGGTTTTCGCGCTGGATGTTTTCGATCAGGCCCACCGCGAGCGCAGCCTCGTCGGCCACCTGCCGGACCATCACTGGCACAGTTTCGAGGCCTGCCAGTTGTGCCGCCCGCCAACGCCTCTCCCCAGCAATCAGCTCATAGGCACCCGCCGCTGTCTCGCGCACCAGCAGCGGTTGGACGATGCCTTGCGCCGCGATCGAGGCTGCCAGCTCGCGCAGCGACTCCTCGTCCATGCGGGTGCGCGGCTGGTAGCGCCCCTTGCGAATGGCAGCAACCGGCAATTGGCGCAATTCACCATCTACCGCACCAACCCCCTGCTCTATGTTGCCAAGCAGGGCGTCCAGTCCCTTGCCAAGTCGGGCTTTTTTATTCATCTGCCATCCTCGAAGTAAATCACTGCTGCTGCTCGGCCGACCATGGGCTGTTTGGTACCGTGCTGGTCGCCGACATCACCGGCCGGTCTTCGTGCGCGAGCATCTCGCGCGCCAGCGCGATATAGGACTGGCTGCCTTGGCAGTTCTCATCGTAGTCGAGCACCGGTTTGCCGTAACTCGGTGCCTCAGCTAAGCGCACGTTACGCGGAATGACCGTGCTAAATAGTTTATCCCCGAAATGCGTGTTCAATTGGTCAGATACCTCGTTGGTTAGCATGTTGCGGCCATCGTACATGGTTCGCACCAGGCCTTCTATCATTAGCCCGGCGTTGGCGTGCTGGCGCACCCGGCCGATGGTTTCAAGCAACCCGCTCAAACCTTCCAGTGCATAGTATTCACACTGCACCGGGATCAGTACCGAGCGGGCGGCGACCAGCGCATTGATAGTCAACACATTGAGGGCGGGCGGGCAATCAATCAGGATGTAATCATAGGCGACCACTGGTGCTAGCGTTTCCCGCAGGCGCGCGTTGTCGTTACCGTGAGCGCCGCCGAGTTCGGCTTGAGCACCAGCGAGCGCGGGCTCTGCCGGCAGCAGGTCTAACCCCGAGTCGGTCCGGACGATGGCTTGGTCAGCTGTAGCCTGCCGCAGCAATACCTGATAAACGCTGGTTTGAAGCGAACTGCGATCGACCCCGCAACCCACCGTGGCATTGGCCTGCGGGTCAAGGTCCACCAGCAGCACCCGGCGGCGTTCGCGCACCAGCGCAGCCCCCAGGTTGATAGCGCTGGTGGTCTTGCCGACCCCACCTTTCTGATTTGTGATCGCGATGATTTTGGTCATGAATTCCGGAACGCCGGAGATTACGCAGCAACGCCCTCCAGAATCACTAGGTGCCGTTGTGCATTGAGGCCGGGCACCACTACTGGCACCACTTGAGCCGCATCCTGCCAGCGCATCGGCAAATCTCGCAATTCGTCCGTTGGCCACGCGCCTTTCATGGCGATGATGCGTAGCCCGTCGTGCATAAGGTGGCTTGTCATCCTGAGCAACCCGCCAAGCGGCGCTACTGCGCGGGCAATAAGCGTATCAAAATTCGTAGTGGGCCGGTAATCCTCAGTCCGCACTTGTGCCACTTCGATGTTATCAAGAGCAAGACGCGCGGTCGCTTCGCGTAGAAAACTGGCTTTTTTTGCCCGTGCTTCCAGTAGCGTCCAGTGATTGGCTGGGTGCCACATGGCAAGTACCATGCCAGGCAATCCTGCCCCAGAACCCACATCCAGGCAACGCCCCGGACGAATAAAGGTCGCCGCCGACAGGCTGTCGAGCAGGTGGCGGGTTAAGATCTCCTGGGAGGAATCCACTGCAGTCAGGTTATGTACACGGTTCCACTTGCGTAGCAATGCCACATAGTTCTCGCAGCGCGTAAGTGTCTGTGCATCCAACAGCAGGCCCATTTGTGTCGCCCTCGCGGCGAGATTCGCGGCCAGGTTCGGGGTCAGCGACACCGAGAGTGCTCAGGCGACGGAGCGCAGTTGGCGCCTTTTAAGATGCACCAGTAACAAAGAAATCGCTGCCGGTGTTACGCCGGACAAACGGCCAGCTTGGCCAAGCGTCAGTGGCCTGCTCCGGTTGAGAATCTGCCACACTTCGTTGGAAAGCCCGCGCACCGCCGCATAGTCGATATCGGCGGGAATTACGGTCTCTTCGTGGTGGCGGTGACGGTTGATCTCTTTGCGTTGCCGCTCAATGTAACCGGCGTAGCGCGCCCCGATTTCCAGTTGCTCGACCACTTCCGGATCATCGATGCCGACACTGGCATCGGCCAGGCCCAACAGCGACTGGTAGTCCACTTCCGGCCGGCATAACAGGTCGAACAGGCACTGCTCCCGGTTAAGGGGCTGGCCCAGCACGCGCTCGGCGACACCAGGCGCGAGGGTTTGTGGACGGATCCAGGTGCTTTTTAGGCGCTCACTCTCGCGTGCCAGTAGATCACGTTTGTCGGTAAAGCGTTGCCAGCGCGCGTCGCCAACCAGCCCAAGTACCCTGCCCTGCTCCGTCAGCCGCAGATCGGCGTTATCCTCACGTAACTGTAATCGGTACTCGGCCCGCGAGGTAAACATGCGATAGGGCTCGGTGACGCCGCGGGTAACCAAATCATCGATCATCACTCCGATGTAGGCTTCGTCACGTCGCGGCCACCAAGGGGCAACACCCTGGCTTTGGCGCGCTGCGTTTAGGCCCGCTATCAACCCCTGGCCTGCAGCCTCCTCGTAGCCGGTGGTGCCGTTGATCTGGCCGGCAAAAAAGAGTCCATCAATAGCGTTGGTTTCGAGTGACAGTTTGAGATCACGGGGATCGAAATAATCGTACTCAATGGCGTAGCCAGGTTGTGTGATGGTGGCTTGCTCGAAACCGGGAATGCTGTGCACCATGTCCCACTGTGCATCTACGGGTAGGCTGGTGGAGATGCCGTTGGGATAGACCTCGTGAGTCGTGAGGCCTTCGGGCTCGACGAATACCTGGTGGGATGGCCGGTCGGCAAAACGCACTACCTTGTCTTCTACTGATGGGCAGTAGCGCGGACCAATCCCCTGGATTGCACCGCTGTACAGCGGTGAGGCCGACAAACTCTTGCGGATGATGTCGTGGGTATGTGCGGTAGTCGCCGTGATGTGGCAGCAGACCTGGCGGGGGTGTTCAGCGGCACTGCCAAGGTAGGAGAAGACCGGCACCGGCGTATCGCCGGGCTGAACATTAAGTCGGGCAAAATCGACGGTACGCCCATCTAGTCGTGGCGGGGTGCCGGTTTTTAAGCGTCCTGTGCGCGGGCACAAATCGCGCAGCCTTCTGGCCAATGCCATAGCTGGGGGGTCACCAACGCGGCCACCAGGCTGGCTGGTCAAGCCGATGTGGATACGTCCGTCGAGAAAGGTACCGGTAGTCAATACCACACAGCGAGCGTTCACGGTCACACCGCCACGGGTGACAATGCCGCGGACTACATCATCATGTATCACCAGATCATCTACTGCCTGTTGCAGCAAACTCAGGCAATCCTGCCGCTCAACTCGGGCGCGAATCGCCTGGCGGTACAGCGCCCGGTCGGCCTGCCCCCGGGTCGCACGAACTGCCGGGCCTTTGCGTGCGTTGAGCCGGCGGAACTGGATGCCGGCTTGGTCTATGGCCCGTGCCATGGCCCCACCAAGCGCATCGATCTCGCGCACGATGTGGCCCTTGCCGATTCCGCCGATAGCCGGGTTGCAAGACATCTGCCCGACCGTCGCGGTGCTGTGCGTAACCAGCAACGTTCTTACTCCAACGCGGGCTGCCGCCAGCGCGGCCTCGGTACCCGCGTGGCCGCCGCCGATCACAATCACATCAAAACTCTCCGGGTGCTGCATGACGGGAAACCAGTCAGCCAGTCAGTCCTGGTAGTAGTAATCGTAGCGGTTGTGGATATCGTTGGTGAATCGCCAAGCCTCGTTGTGCGAGATCTCGCTGCCGTTGGGGAACCTGATCCTGGTGTAAAGCTTATCGCCGTGCTGGGCCTTGCGCTCACCCAGGATGCGGTGCAGTTCGTCTGTATCGACATTTCGTGCTGAAAACTCACCGGGCTCGCGCAGCGAGTAGCGATACTCCCCCAGTTCCTTCCAGAACTTTACTACGACCACGTACCGACCGACACTGCTACGGGCCGGTCCGACCAGGCGGTTGTAGCGGACCTCAAGGTCGGTCTGTTTTTCACGCAGAATATCGAGCTCCTGCCGGTGCTCGGTAACCAGCAATTCTCTTTCCTTTTGGAAGGCGGCAACCTTTTCGGCATACTCGGTGCGTAAAAAGGCGAGCTCCTCTTTGGTCAACTTGTAGTCGAGCGCGGTGGCCACCAGTTGCTCCGAGAGCTCTTCTCCGAGGGCCTTGCTTTCTTCCAGCGCCCTCTCTGAGCGCACCGAAAAACGGATGAGGTTCTCCATCTCGTTGCGCAAGGCGACGAGTTCTGTCCTAAGCGCTTTACTCGCAACCCCCATTGAGGTGACTTGCAGCGCCAGGGCGTCGCGCTCCTGTGCCGCCGCTTGCTCACTTTGGCCGAGCGATGCCAGGGCCTCGGCCTGGCTTTGACTGCGTGTGGCGAGAGCCGTTTTCTCCAGTTGCAATGCTGCCAGCACCCCCTGCAGGCGATTCAAGTCATCGCTTAGCCCAACCCGCACAGACTCGAGTTCAAGCAGTTGTTGCTGCTGCTGTGCCAGGGTTGTGGCCAGTTGGGCGGCTTCTCCTTCTAAGGTCTCGCGGGTCGCGAGCAGGGTGGCGATGTCTCCTTCCAGGGTCTCACGGGTTGCGAGTAAGGCGGCTTTGTCGGCACTTAGCTGCTGGCGCTCGCCGGTGACGGTGGCCAGTTGCTCGCCGAGGCTTGCCTTGTCGGCCAGCAGGGTGGCTTTATCCTGCTCGAGCCCTGCCACCGTGCCCTCCAGGGTCTCGCGGGTCGCGAGCAGGGTGGCTTTGTCGCTTTCGAGCCGCTCGCGGATGGTGAGCAGGGCTGAAACCTCGTCCTCGAGCGTGGCCCGAGTAGCAAGCAGGGCGCTTTTGTCTTGCTTAAGCTCTGCAACAGTGCCTTCCAGGGTCTCGCGGGTAGCGAGCAGGGTGGCTTTTTCAGTGGCCAGGCGCGCTTGGATTTGTTCCAGTGCAGTCACGTCATCAAGCAAGGCGCTGATGCGCTGCTGTCTTTCCTGTGCGCTGGCCTGCGCCTGTGCGCGCTCGGCTTCTGTCTCTTTAAGCACATTCTGCAAGCCGACAATCTCATCACCCAATGCGGCTATTCGCATCTCCAATTCGCCGCGCTGCGCTGTCATCTGCTGTTTCTCGCCTACCGTCTCGCGCAACTGTTGAACGAGTTCGGTGTTGCGCATCAGAATCACGACCAGTGCGATCAGAAAAATCAGTACTACTACGGTCATGATGTCGGTAAACGAGGGCCATACACTGTCCTCGTTGGCGCCAGTTGGCGCCGTGGGTGATACCCTCAGGTCGACAAATCCTTCTGGGCGGATCATCGCGGCGGTACGTTACTGTCCGGATCGTTCAGGCGGAAACCCTCGCGCAGCACGTGGGTCATCTCTATCAGGCCTTCGCTGTTGCGCTGCATCTCGTCACGGTAACTCGAGAGCAATAACCGCAGTTCTTGGGCGACCTCGGCGTACTGGGCCTGGGATTCGTCCAGCCGCTCTACCAGTGCCGCTGCGGAGTGGACAATATGGGTGAGTTGCTCGGCCGCTCTCTCCGGTTCAAACTGGAATTGTGGCAACAGCACCGTGCTGGTTACCTCCTCCACTCGGCTGATAACGTGGGTCTGGGCATCCATCAGCCGCAGATAAAAGTAGCCGAAGAAAAGGTAGGCAAAAATCGCCGTCATGGTGGTTGATAAGGCTGTCGACATACCATGGATAATCATCCCCAAACCCCCGATTTCCGTGGTCGTTACGATCATGTCGGCGGTGCCGAGCAGGGCGATTGACAGTGCCACGACGGTGCCGAAAACGCCGGTCAAGATAAGCACATTGTGTACGAACTTGGGAAAACTGATTTTGCTGGTCTCGATCGCAACCAGCGTGGCTGCAAGCGCGCTGTGGTTGATTACCGAGTGTTGTCGGTGCAGTTCGCGCAGCGTGTGGTAGCGGCGGGAGATAATGGCGTCTGGCTTGATGCCGGCCGTTGGTTCATGGCCGCCTTTCATGTTGGCCAATAGCCCATCGATGGCCTGCTCTTCACCAGTCAGCCGTTGGAACTCCTGCACCAAGCGGAACAGCCCAGCCAAGAACAGCACTAGGATACCGCCGTTGATGAACCACCCCACGTAAGTCGGTTGATTGCGGACGTACACCTCAACCAGAAAATCGTGCTGCCACAGCACGATCAAGATCGTGATCGCAGCCAGCACCATGAGTTGGGTCACAAAGCGCTGGGTATAACTCGCTGTGGTTTTACCGCTCTCTTTCTTAGCCGCCATCGTTTTCCGTCCTCCGGGGTGCGTTCGGGTGCGGCGCCGGCTCCGTCACCAGCCGCGTTTCCCGCTGAATTATCCCATCTTACACGCCAACTGGAGCGTGTCTACACTGGTGGGGGGCCGCTCGGTTCGTGCGGCGCCCTCTTCGCATCGTTCCAGATAATCCGGGCTCAGTGATTGCCACCAAACCCAGTCCGGTCTTGTCCGACAACGCATTAACGCTCTCGGGCCTGTAACTACCCGGCTACCGATTCATTTACCTATACAGAAACTCGCAAAAATCCGCCCTAGCAGGTCCTCTGTCGTGACCGCACCAGTGATCTCGCCCAAGGCCTGTTGCGCCAAGCGCAATTCTTCGGCCAGAAGTTCTGGGGCATCACCGAGGTGCGCTTCGGCTGCCGTCAGGTGTTTGTGCGCGCGCTCCAACGCATCGAGATGCCGGCGCCGGGCCATGATGGCGCCTTCGCCCGAGCTAGTGTAGCCCAGCGCTGTCGTGATCGCTTTCTCCAGCACTTCCAGGCCCTCGCCTGTTTTTGCTGAAAGCGCGACTGCCGCCGGCTCGTCCCTGGAAGATATCTGGCCGGAAACAGGCCCAGCAGGACGGCCGCTGAGATCACACTTGTTATAGAGCGTAATCTGCGCCGCCTCTTTGTTCAGCCAACCATTGGTAGCGCCCTGGCCGGCAGTTGCGCTGGCATCGTCGATCACATACAGCACCAGGTCAGCGCCGTCCATGGCGGCGTTTGCTCTGCGCACCCCCTCGCTCTCGATCGTATCTGTGCTCGCGCGCAGGCCGGCGGTGTCGGTCAGATGCACAGCGAGGCCGTCGAGCTCGATCGTTATCTCGATTAAATCGCGGGTGGTGCCCGGGATTTCGCTTACGATTGCGCGCTCTGTTCGCGCCAGCGCATTCAGCAAACTCGACTTGCCGGCGTTGGGGGCACCAGCGACCACCACACTGGCGCCGCGGCCGAGCAACGCTCCCGGCCGCGCCCTCTCAAGCAGGCTCTTCAGAGCCTCGCGGGCCAAGATTAACCGTTCTGTCGCCTGGTCTTGCGGCAACGGCTCGATCGGCTCATCCGAAAAGTCGATATTTGCTTCGATATATACCCTAAATTCCCCGATTTGTTCCGATAACGCACCGATTTGTTCCGAAAAATCTCCAGTTAACGAGCGCAGCGCCGAGCGTGCGGCCGCCTGTGTCTGGCTGCCGATAAGGTCGGCAACCGCCTCGGCTTGGGCCAGGTCCAGTTTGCCGTTCAAAAAAGCCCGCTCGGTAAACTCACCGGGCCTGGCGAGCCGTGCACCTAAAGCCGTTACCCTCGCTAGCAGCTGATCCAGCACGACCATCCCGCCATGGCCCTGCAGTTCGAGCACGTTCTCGCCGGTGTAAGAAGCAGGCGATGGAAAAAAAAGAGCGATGCCAATATCGATCGCGTCCCCGTCTGCGCCCAGAAACCGGACCGCGGTTGCTTGCCGGGGGGCGGGCAAATCACCCAGCACCGCCTCAGAAATCTGCTGGGTAAGAGGTCCCGAGACACGCACCACACCTATGCCGCCGGCACCTGGGGGTGTCGCTACGGCAACGATAGTGTCTTGCGTTTCGATCACGGAAGCGCCGCCGTGAGCCGCCCGGCGAGTAGGCCTTAGTTGTCAGCCGCCTGAATCTTGCGGGTGATCAGCCACTGCTGGGCAATCGAGAGTACATTGTTGACCAGCCAGTAAAGCACCAGGCCAGAAGGAAACCAAAGGAAAAAGACGGTGAAAACTACCGGCAGCGCCATCATAACCTTCTGCTGCATGGGGTCCATCGGGGTCGGATTCAGCAACTGCTGGCCAAACATGGACGCCCCCATCAGGATCGGTAGCACATAAAAGGGGTCGGGCAGTGACAGGTCGTTGATCCACAACGCAAAGGGTGCCTGGCGCAGTTCTACGCTCTCAAGCAGCACCCAGTACAGCGCGATGAATACCGGTATCTGGATGAC
>JASLLH010000024.1:0-18923 GCA_030747115.1 Arenicellales bacterium | reverse complement strand
TGAACTATCTGGGATGGCTGGCGACGACGCTGTGCTCGGCACTGGTCGTGGGACAGTGGGCTGATTGGCTGGCGGCTCTTGAGGGACTTGAGACGGGGCTGATGTTCGGGCTGTGCGCGAGTCTGGCTGGCGGTAGCGTGGTTTTTCTCGTTATTTTCGGAATAGTCAGGTTAGCGGGCGTAGCCCGGGCGGCACTTTATCGCCGGCGCGGGTGGCACCCGAGCACCACGGAGCCAACGGCGAGTGCGCCGAGCTGATTCCGCGGACCGGTTCGCCGGTAAAATTCGGACTTTTCCCGAGCAGGAAAACCTTGTGCCAATAGACAACTCTTTTTCCGGCTTGTTCTCTCGAGCGATTGAACGCCACTTTCGAATGCCATCAATGCCTAGGTTACGGTGCTGCAAGCAGCAGTATGTCTGGGGTTTCGAGCGCGTTGACCGGCAACCGGCGCGTCCGGGAGGGACAGTCAGTGAATGACGTCAACTTGAGCGGGCGTTGTATCGCCGTGCTGGGCATGGGCATCATGGGACGTCCCATGGTGCGCAACCTCGCACGGGCTGGCGCCGAGGTGGTCGTCTGGAATCGCACTATGGATACGGCTCGGAAGATGGCCGGGGGTGCGGTCCGGGTAGTTGCAACCCCGGCGCAGGCGGCCCGCACCGCCGACATCCGGATTATCGTGGTTGCTGATTCACAGGCGTTGGCTGACGTGGTGCTTGGTAGCGAAGGTGTGCTGGCTGGACTGAATGGCCGAGGGCTGGTCATCGATATGGGGACTTCCTCGGTCAACGCTACGCATGAACTTGCAGCCCAGGTGGCGGCAGCGGGTGGCGAGTACCTCGATGCCCCAGTCTCCGGTGGGGAGCGAGGGGCCAGTGCAGCGACGCTTAGCATCATGGCGGGCGGCAGCGAATCGGCTTACGCGACAGCGTTACCGATATTGCAGGCACTGGGGCAGAATATTCGCCGAATCGGCAAGGTCGGGGCTGGGCAGGTGGCAAAAGCCGCCAACCAGATCATCGTTGGCCTCACCATAGAAGCGGTTGCAGAGGCTTTGGCCCTGGCCCGGGCGGCTGGAGTGGATCCCGCGCGGGTGCGTGAGGTGCTTGCAGGAGGGTTTGCCGACTCGCGCATTCTGCATTTGCACGGCCAGCGGATGTTGGAGGGCGACTATTCGCCTGGCGGGCGGGCGCTGACTCAAAGAAAAGACCTGGAGTTGGCTTTGGCGCTGGCCGCAGACTGCGGCCTGGAATTGCCGGCAACCAGCCTTTGTCGAGAGCGCTATGATGAATTGATAGCGGCAGGGAGGGGTGATTGTGATCACAGCGCGCTGGCGGTGTTGTATCCACCTCTGGATCCGGGGAATTGATCAGGTGTAGAGGTCGGGGCTTCCAGATGGGCGCGTCTTAAAGCGTTTGTGCACCCAGAAATACTGTAAGGGAAAACGGCGCACGCAGGACTCAACCGCACGATTCATCCGGGCAGCATCGTCGGCGGGGTTACCGGTCGGGAAGTCGGCGAGTGGCGAGTCGAAGACCATTTCCAGCCCTTTGCCATCGGCTAGTATGCAGGTAGTGCAGGGTATGACTTGAGCACGGGCAAGCCGTGCAAGGCGCCCAAGTACCGGCCAAGTCGCCGTAGGGATTCCGAAGAAGGGGGCGAATACGGCTCGCCGTGGCCCGGGATCCTGGTCTGGCAGGTAATAACAGGGTTGACCCTGGCGGATAGCTCGGACTAAGCGCTTCATGTCGCTCTTGCGCTCAATAAGTTTTGCACCAAAGCGTTGGCGGCTTTTCAGCATGAAAAAATCGAGCACAGGGTTTCTGCTGCGCTGATACACGCTGACTCCCTGATAGCCGGCAGAGAGATAAATTCCGCCCAGTTCTAGCCCGACGAAATGCGGCGCCAGGATGATCACCCCGCGGCCATCGCGTAGCGCCTCATCGAGCACTTCGCTGCCGCTGACGCGAATGGCCTGGTCTAGGCGGGCTCTGGATGCCCACCAGAAAAACCCGGTGTAAAGAAACATTCGCGCTGTGTTTCGCAGGTTTTCGCGGACCATGGCGGTGACGTCGGCTGAAGATTTTTCAGGAAAACATAAGCGAATATTGCGTTCAGCAATATGGTGGCGCGAAGGGATAACTTTTTGCATCAGATCTCCGAGTACTGTGCCAGTGCGATACAGTACTGGCAGTGGCAACAAGCTCAACAATCGCAGCACCCCGAGCCCAAGCCAGGTCGGTAGGTAGCGGGGATTACAAAGTTGTAACAGGGGCGGCTTCATCTCACCACAACCAGCAAGGCCTGACCGGCCAGACAAAGATGACGACATTTAGTTGGGTTCGCCGACCTGCGGGATAAAAGTATGATGTCCGGGAGATAAATAAATTGCATGACCTGTAGCACAAGCGAGAGTTGTTCCTGTGATATAGTGAAAATAAACATTACCAGCCCATCTTTCAACTTCAACCGACGTTATTCTTTATTTGCAGGAGGATTTTTGACCGAGACCATCGTACTCACCGCCGAGATGATGGCGGTGATGATTATCCTGGGTCTCACTATCTGTCTTTTCGCTTTTGAGATTGTCCGTGTCGATGTGGCCGCGATAGCGGTCATGGTCCTGCTGGGACTGACCAGCTTGTTCCCCGGGTACGATGGGTTGGTGCCTATAGAACACTTATTCGACGGCTTTTCGAGTAATGCCGTCATTTCTATTATTGCCGTCATGATTATCGGTGCCGGTCTGGATAAGACCGGCATCATGAGTCAATTGGCCGGTAAGATACTCAAATATGGCGGTGGCACTGAGAGCCGCATCATCACGATTATCACCGGCACGGTCGGGGTGATTTCGAGTTTCATGCAAAACACCGGCGCAGCAGCGCTGTTTCTGCCCGTAGTCTCGCGGATTGCTCGTCGCGGTAATCTGCCGGTATCCCGACTCCTTATGCCGATGGGTTTTTGCGCCATCCTCGGTGGCACTGTCACCATGGTGGGCTCAAGTCCACTGATTCTACTCAATGATCTCATAGAGAGTTCCAACCGTAGTTTGCCTCCATCGGTAGAGGCGATGCAGACTTTTTCGCTTTTTTCTGTGTCACCCATCGGGATAATGCTGCTGATTTGTGGCATTTCGTACTTTGCGGTCATGGGCCGACTGGTTCTGCCAGTGGTCAAGGGCAAACCGCAGGAGTCGGGCAGCACCATGCAGTATTTCAGCGAGGTGTACGGAATCAAAGGTGAAGTTTACGAAGCTCGGACACTGCTTGACAGTCCCCTGATTGGTAAGACTCTGGATGACATCGAAAGTGCCGGGCGCGGCGGCTGGATCGTGGCTGTGCGCAACGGTAATCAAATGACCGTTGCGCCGCGAGGCGACACCGAATTGTGGGCGGGTAGCGAAATCGCCATCATGGGTCCACATGATTCGGTCGAGAGTTTCTGCAACGAGAACGTTCTTGAACTAAAGAAAGAGATGGACGTTTTTTCAGAAATCCTCAGCCCTACCGCCGCCGGTATCGCCGAGGTGGTTATTCCGCCGGACTCTTCACTGATTGGTAAGTCGCTGCGGGAGATCAGCCTGCGCCAGCGGTACGGCGCCACGGTGCTCGCAATTTTCCGGATCGACCAGGTGATCGACTCAGAATTGGCTGATTGTACGCTGCAGGCTGGCGACACGTTGGTCTTACACACTCGCTGGCGCGACATTACGCGGATCGCGGAAAGCAGCGATTTCGCTGTGGTCACCGATGTTCCGCGCGACGACACCCGCCCACACAAACTGGTGTATGCCGCGGTTTTCTTCCTTATTGCGCTAGCCTTAATTCTGTTTACCGATCTGCGACTGTCAGTAGCATTGATGACGGGCGCTGTGGGTATGATTATCAGCGGGGTAATCCGCATAGATGAGGCCTACCATGCCATTGGCTGGCAAAGCGTGTTCCTGCTGGCGAGCCTAATACCATTGGGCCTGGCGGCCGAAACAACGGGAACCGCGGCATGGCTGGCGCAGCAAGCCCTGATACTGCTGGGCAATGTGCCGCTCTGGGTGTTGCAGACCTGTATCGCGGTGCTGGCAACCGCGTTCACACTGGTTATGTCAAACGTTGGCGCTACAGTGTTACTGGTGCCTCTGGCAGTGAACATTGCTATTGGTGCTGGCGCCAACCCGGCGATTTTCGCGCTCACTGTCGCGCTCGCCACCTCTAATTCTTTCCTGCTGCCAACCCACCAGGTCAACGCATTAATCATGGGCCCGGGCGGTTACCGAGTAGTCGACTTCATGCGCGCGGGCGGTATCATGACCATACTCTTCCTGGTGGTGATGATGGTCATGCTTAATCTCGTTTTCTGAGGATAGTGCGGACACTGGCCGGGTGTGGCTGGACTGGTAACGGCAGTGGTCAAACGCCAACGGTGGCTTTTTCCCACGCAAGCATTACCCGTTTGCGCTCATCGCCCCAGCGGTATCTGCCAGTGCTACCGTCACTACAGATGACCCGATGACAGGGAATGAGAAAGGCGATGGGGTTATTGCCAATCGCGGTTCCCACAGCCCGGCTAGCACGTGGATTGTTCACCGCAGCAGCGATATCGCCATAAGTGGCGGTAGTGCCGGCCGGAATATGCAGCAGGGCCCGCCAAACCTGGAGCTGAAAATCACTACCGTGTACGTACACTGACAGCGATTCCTCTGGGGGTCTGCCCCTGCCTGGGAAAATTGTTCGGTCCCACGATTTGGTTACCCCGGGTGTTTCAACCAGTGTTGCTTGTGGCCAGGTGTGGCGTAGCTCTTCATATTCTGAAATGCCATCCGAGGTGGTGAACGACAGCCAGCATATCCCGTGACCGGTTGTGCCAATCAGGCACCTGCCGAAAGGACTGTCGTGATAGCTGCAATGAATCGTCAGGCCGTTGCCCCTACGACAATAGCTAATTGAGATGGCAGCGTGCAAAGTGACCCCAAGATCGTGCGGGCGACCGCTCCTGGGCGAGCCACTGTTTATCGTCGTATCCAGTTTGTTATTGTCGGACTCGAGCAGCGCTTGGCTCTGGTCCAAGGCCAGCGCTTGCAGGAAGCGCTTGAGGCCTATGCCGGCCCAGCGCCGCAGTAGGCGCTGAAAATGGCAGTTGCTTAGGCCTGTTGCAGCCGCGAGGTCGGCGAGGCCGAACTGCTTTCCTCGATTTAACTCGATAAAGCTTAACGCACACGCGATGTGCTGGTAATCCGAGGATTGCCGGGCATCGGGTGCTGTGCCGCCTTTTATCATGTGCCTAGCCTACGGTTGCCGCTGGGTTAGGGCAAGTCAACGCTTAAGTTGGTGTTATTGAAGCCGTGCGACCTGGGGTCCCCGGCAACTGCTGCTACCACTTCGCTGTGGCCCCACAAGGATTCGCACTTTGGCCCATGGTGCACAGCAGCAGGCACTTGCTAGACTGGACACCCCGGCGAGGTAGTCGATTATTCAATGGCGCGCCTAGGTGTACTATTCGTAGAGGAATATTTAGTCATGGCAGATACCCTTCCCGACCAAGCGCAGATCGTGATCATCGGTGGTGGCGTCGTCGGTTGTAGCCTGGCCTATCATCTGGTGAAGATTGGCTGGACCGACGTGGTACTGCTGGAGCGAAAGACTTTAACCTGTGGCACTACCTGGCATGCAGCCGGCTTGGTCGGTCAGTTACGGGCGACCCAGAACCTTACCCGCCTGGCCCTGTACACCACCGAGCTTTATGCTGGGTTAGAGGCGCAAACAGGTCAGGCCACGGGCTTCCGGCAGCACGGTTCATTGAGCATTGCGTCCGACCCGGAGCGCTTCGAGGAGTTGCGACGCGGTGCCTCGATGGCTGGTTGTTTTGGCCTTGAGGTACAGGTGATTACACCTCTTGAGGCCAGAAACCTATACCCGATCATGGAAGTCGAAGATCTCGTCGGAGCAGTGTTTCTACCCAAAGACGGACAGACCAGCCCGATAGACACGACACAGGCACTAGCAAAAGGGGCGCGCCAGGGCGGTGCTCGTATATTTGAGCAGACGCGGGTCCGCGCTATTGAAACGGGCGGGCGTCGGGTCACCGCCGTGGTAACTGACCGTGGTCGTATTGAATGCGAATATGCAGTCAACTGTGCCGGCATGTGGGGCCGGGAAATCGGCCGTATGTGTGGCGTCAACGTGCCCTTGCACGCATCTGAGCATTTTTACGTAGTTACCGAGCCGATCGCGAATTTACCGCAGAACTTACCAGTTTTGCGTGAACCTTCCGCCTGCAATTACTTTAAAGAAGACGCCGGAAAAATGTTGATTGGCATGTTTGAACCGGTAGCCAAGCCCTGGGGCATGGATGGCATACCCGAGGACTTCGAGTTTGAGACCCTGCCAGAAGATGTGCCTCATATCGAAGAATATCTCGGCTATGCGATCCAGCGTTTGCCGCTGTTAGAACAGGCCGGTATTCAGTTGTTCTTCAACGGGCCGGAGAGTTTTACGCCGGATGACCGTTACCAACTTGGGCTGGCACCGGAACTGGATAACTTTTTCGTTGCGGCCGGGTTCAACTCCATCGGGATTCAGTCGGCGGGTGGTGCCGGCAAGGTCCTCGCCGACTGGATTGCCCATGGCCATCCACCGATGGATTTATGGGATGTAGACATTCGGCGCATGATGCCCTTCCAGGGCAACCGGACTTACCTGCGCGACCGTACTGTGGAGGTACTCGGCCTGCTCTACGCCATGCACTGGCCGTTTCGCCAGCCTGATAGTGCTCGCGGTGTACGGACCTCACCCCTGCACCAGTGCCTACGTGAACGTGGTGCATGCTTTGGTGAAACTGCTGGCTGGGAAAGAGCAAACTGGTTTGCCCCGCCTGGAGTGGAAGCCAGATACCAGTATTCCTACGGCAAACAGAACTGGTTTGAATATTCGGCGCTGGAACACCGCGCAGTGCGCGAAGGGGTCGGCTTCTTCGACATGACCTCCTTCGGTAAGTTTTTGCTCCAGGGCACGGATGCTGAGAAAGTACTGAACAGGGTGTCTGCTAACAATATCGCGGTAGCACCGGGCCGGGTTGTCTATACCCAGTGGTTGAACGACCGTGGCGGCATCGAGGCTGATCTGACCATAACTCGCCTGACCGAGACCAGTTTTCTCATTGTCACCGCGGGAGCCTCCCAGGTACGAGACTACCACTGGCTGCGCGGCAGTATTCTTTCCAGCGAGCACGCTTTTCTTACCGACGTTACCTCAGCCTGGGCCGTAATCAGCGTCATGGGGCCAGAATCGCGCACACTGTTGCAGGCGTTGACTTCAGCCGACCTGTCCAACGAGGCGTTTCCATTTGGGAGCTCTTGCGAGATCGAGATAGGTTACGCGCTGGTGCGAGCAACCCGTATCTCTTACGTCGGAGAACTGGGCTGGGAGTTGTACATACCGACAGAGTTCACACTGGGAGTATTTAACGTGCTGGTAGAGGCGGGTGAGCAGTTCGGCTTACAGCCAGCGGGCATGCATGCGCTCAACAGTTTGCGTATAGAGAAAGCCTACCGGCATTGGGGTCACGACATCACTGAGGAGGATACACCGCTGGATGCAGGCCTGGGATTCGCTGTGGACTATGACAAGATCGGGGGTTTCCGTGGCCGGGAGGCGCTGCTGAAAGCGCGGGAATTACCACGCCGCCGCCGGTTATTACAGTTTCGGCTCACCGATCCCAAGCCGCTGCTTTATCACGAAGAGCCGATCTGGCGCGATGGGCAACTGGTAGGGCGGACTACTTCGGGCATGTACGGGCACACGCTGGGTGGCTCGGTCGCTCTCGGGTACGTGGTAAGTGAAGATGCCGTCAACTCGGCATATGTGGAAGCCGGAGTCTGGGAGATAGAGATCGCGGGCGAGCGGGTACCGGCACTTGTAAGCCTCAAGCCGATGTACGATCCGCATTCAACGCGGATCAAAATCTAGGATTCCAAATCCGGTGACTGAGGAGCTTTTTAGGCAGGATGCTTACCGGTGTCATTGTCAGGCGAGCATTATGGAGTTGGTAGCTGACGGGGTCGTGGCCGATCAAACCGTGTTCTATCCTCAAGGCGGCGGCCAGCCTGGGGATACCGGTTATTTGACGTGCGCCGATGGCAACAGGATACGGATACATCAGACCGTCACCGAGCAGGAAAGTGGCCGGTTGCTACACATGACGGAGTCAAGCAACGCTCTGCCAGAGGTGGGCGAACAGGTAGCACTTGAGATCGACTGGGACCGGCGTTATCGCCTTATGCGCATGCACAGTTGCATGCATATGCTCTGTGCGTTGGTGCCGGCACCTGTTACCGGGGGATCCATCAGCGATGGTCGCGGCCGGCTCGACTTTGACCTGCCCGATCCGCTGGACAAGGAGGCTCTGACCCGCCGCTTGAATCAGTTGATCCGTGAGGGCCATTCTATGCGCTTGCGCTGGATCACAGCTGCACAACTCCGGGCCCAGCCAGAACTGGTGCGAACCATGTCAGCCAGCCCGCCCCAAGGTACTGGCAAGATCCGCCTGGTAGATTTTGCGGGCGTAGATATACAGCCCTGCGGTGGCACCCATGTGGCGAATTCAGCCGAGATCGGGCCGGTCAGGGTGACAAAGATCGAAAAAAAGGGTCGGCAGAATCGTCGAGTGATCGTAGTATTTGCCGAGGCCGGTGGACCCGATCTAGGTACTGAGTGAGCGACTACTCGAGATAGTGTGGCCGTAGCGTACTGTACGCTCAGGCGTTGGAGTCGGCGATGAACGCTTTTTTTTGTGCGACGTATTCTCGGAGCGCTTCGTCAATGCCCTCATCAATGGGAGGGGCTTGGTAGTCGGCGAGCATTTTTTTCCAGATTCGGTTTGCCCGCTGGCTTGCATCCTGGCTGCCCTCAGCCTGCCACTGCTCAAAACTGTTGTTGTCGGCAGTGGTCGACCGATAGAGGGCGGACTCAAAATTGGCCTGGGTGTGAGCGCAACCGAGAAAGTGATTGCCCGGACCAACTTCATGGATTGCCGCCATCGCTTGACCGTTCTCGGAGGTGTCAATGCCAGAGAGGAATACATTAATCATGGCTGCCTGATCTGCATCGAGAATAAACTTCTCGTAACTCATTACTAATCCTCCTTCCAGCCAGCCTGCGGTATGGAGCATGAAGTGAACTCCGGCAAGCATCGCGTTTTGCAAGGTGTTTGCTGATTCAAAGGCGGCTTGGGCATCCGCCACTTTCGATGCGCATAGGCTACCACCGCTGCGAAAGGGCACCTTGAGACGTCGGGCTAGTGCTGCACAGATATACAGCACCATGGCAGGTTCGGGCGTGCCAAAAGTCGGCGCCCCGGACTGCATTGATATTGCGCTGCTGAAGGTGCCAAAGATGGCCGGTGAACCGGGGCGCACCAGTTGAGTAAAGGCCAGACCCGCAAGGGCTTCCGCCAGTACCTGGGTGCAGGTGCCGACTACGGTCACGGGCGACATGGCGCCGGCCAGAATGAAAGGCGAGATCATGGTAGCTTGCCCGTTCTCGGCGTAGACGCGGGCAGCGCCGAGCATGGTTGCATCGAATGTCATCGGTGAGTTGGCGTTGATCAGGCTAGTGACCACACAGTTTTGCTGCATAAATTCTTCGCCGAAGACGATTTTTGCCATGTCTATGGTGTCCTGCGCGCGGGAAGGCTCGGTGACCGAACCCATGAAAGGCTTATCAGACCAGCGCAGGTGGCTATAGATCATATCGAGATGGCGCTGGCTAACTGGGACATCCACTGGCTCGCACAGCGTTCCACCGGCGTGGTGTAGTGCTGGCGTCATGTAGGTCAGGCGGGTGAAGTTCTCGAAATCGGCTAATGTGGCGTAGCGACGCCCCCGGTCAAGGTCAGAGACAAACGGTGGGCCGTAAGCAGGTGCGAGCACACAATGGTCGCCGCCGATACGGACGCTACGCTCAGGGTTCCGCGCGTGCTGGGTGTATTCGGCAGGGGCGCTGGCCTGGATGATTTCCCGGCACATGCCCCGGGGAAAGCGCACTACCTCGTCGGTCACCATTGCGCCGGCCCGGCGAAAAAGAGCCAAGGCGTCCGGGTATTGTCGAAATTCAACGCCCACGTTCTCAAGCAGCACGTCGGCGTTGTGCTCTACCAATTGCAGAACTTCTTCATCAGCGAAATCATAGACTGGCACCCGTCTTTTAATGTACGGACTCGCCTGGTGCGAGGGCCTTTGTCGCTGGGCGCGTCGCGTGCCACGCGCGGTGCCGCGATTTCTTTTCTGTATTATCTGATCCATGGGGGCTGGTTGTGGTTTTCAGCAGCCATTATGGGTTTATTGAAAAGGTTGGAATTAACCGGCTGGCGACTCGTATCTAACCGGTTACGCCAAATTCGACGCAATATATTGTTCTGAGCCTACTGCAACCTAACAAATGGCGCGCTATGGCAAGCCTCCGTCGCAGGCCATGTTCGTAGCATGGACCCAGCGAATGGACTGCGCTGCGCACGGAAAATAAAATACCGCTATTGCAATGGGTATTTGCCCGGGTGGGAATGTTGCCACACCACCAGACTCCGGGTTAACGGTGTTTCAGAGGTTAAACATGAAGAATAAGGCGCGCGCGGTAGTCATAGGTGGTGGTGTGGTCGGAGTTAGCACGCTCTACCACCTGGCCCGCAAAGGCTGGAGTGACGTGATTTTACTGGAGCGCCGGGAGCTTACTTCCGGATCGACTTGGCATGCGGCTGGGTTATTGCCGCTTTTTAACATGAGTTACTCAGTGGGCCAGATTCATAAGTATTCGGTGCGCTTTTACCAGGAATTACAGGAAGAAACTGGCAAGGATGTGGGTTTTCGCAGGGTGTCCAATATCCGTCTTGCTTGCACGCAGGACCGGATGGACGAGTATCAGTTCTATGCCGGGGTGGCAGAGACCATTGGCGTGGACGTGCGCTTCCTGTCGCCCAGCGAGATCGGTGAAATCTGGCCGTTGTGCAATACTGAGGGCTTAGTTGGGGCGATCCAGCACCTCGAGGATGGCTACATCCAGCCGGCAGACCTGACTCAGGCATTTGCGACCGGCGCGCGCGATCGTGGCGCAGAGATTTACCGCAATACTACGGTCACTGGCCTAAGCCAGAACCGTGATGGTAGCTGGGTCGTCATTACTGACCAGGGTGAGATTGCGTGTAAACACGTCATCTCAGCGAGCGGTAACTTTGCGCGTAAGACAGGCGCTATGGTTGGCCTCGACATTCCGGTGATTCCTGTCCAACATCAATTCATCGTCACCGAGCCACACCCAGACATTGTCGCCCGCCAGAAAGCCGGGTTGCCAGAGATGGGGGTGTTGCGCGAGTCGGATGCCTCGTATTACCTGCGTGAGGAAAATGGTGGCCTGCTGCTGGGGCCGTACGAAAAAGGCGCACCATGTTGCTACCTCGACGGACCGCATGAAGACGCCGAGTACGAATTGTTTGAAGGCGATCTCGATCGCCTTGAGCCACACATCGAGGCTGCCATGAAACGCGTGCCGGCCTTCGGTGAGGCCGGGGTCAAGCAGGTCTACAATGGAGCAATCTGTTATACCCCGGATGGCAGTCCGATCATCGGCCCAGCCTGGGGGCTGCGCAATTTTTGGTTGAACGAGGGCCACAGCTTCGGGATCACTGCCGCCGGAGGTGCCGGCTGGCAACTCGCCGAGTGGATCATTGACGGAGAGTCGACTATCGACATGATGGGGGTCGATCCTCGCCGTTTCGGGCCCTATGCCTCACGTGGTTACCTCAGAGTCAAGAATGAGGAGGCTTACGCTAATGTTTTTTCCATTCACTACCCGGACGAAGAGCGGCCTGCGGGCAGGCCGCTGAAACGTGCACCGTGCTACCAGCGCCTGCAGGAACGGGGCGCTGTGTTCGGGTCGATCTACGGCTGGGAGCGGCCGAACTGGTTTGCGCCAGCGGGTTACGGGCTGAGCGAGGAGGAACTGGACAAGCCTGGCACGCTCTTGCGGGACAACCATCCGCCGGTGGGGACGGGCGAACGGCCTCGCGAGAAATGGAGTTTCAGGCGCAGTAACTATTTTGAATTTGTGGGGCGTGAGTGTCGGCATGTACACGAAAAAGCCGGAGTGCTCGACATGTCGGCCTTTGCCAAGTTTGAGGTTTCCGGCTCCGGGGCGCAGGATTGGCTTGAAGGCCTGTTCGCGAACCGCATACCACGTAGGATTGGCCGGCTCGGGCTGTGTCATCTACTGACCCGCTGTGGTGGTGTGCGCTCAGAGTTCACGGTTTACCGCACCGGCGAAGAGCATTTCTACCTGGTTTCAGCCGGTGCCCTCGAACGCCACGATTGGGATTACCTGCAGAAGTTGCTACCCGCAAACGCCGGTGTCAAACTGCAGAGAGTTACCGGGCAATACGGAGTGCTAGTGCTGGCCGGTCCCAGTTCACGCGCTATCCTGCAGCAACTGACTGATACCGACCTTTCCAACGAGGCTTTTCCCTGGTTGACCGGTCAGCCGATCAACCTCGGCCCGGCACAGGCCCATGCGATCCGGGTTAATTTCGTCGGTGAACTGGGCTGGGAACTGCATCATCCGATTGAAATGCAGAACTGTATCTTCGATCAACTGTTTGAGGCCGGCGCCGCCAGTGATCTTCAGCCCTTTGGAATCCGGGCAATGGACTCGATGCGATTGGAGAAATCCTATCGGTTAATTCCCCGTGAACTGTCCATCGAATACGCGGCGCTCGAGTCGGGATTGGACCGGTTTGTGCGCCTAGATAAAGCCGACTTTACCGGTCGTGAAGGCTTATTGAATTGGCAGGCACAGGGATTCAACTGGCAGTTTGTGACCCTTGAGGTTCACGATGTCGTTGACACCGACGCGCGTGGTTCCGAGCCGGTTTATTCCGGCGGTGAGTTAGTTGGGCGTTGCACTTCGGGCGGTTTCGGCTGGCGCGTCGGCAGGTCGCTGGCGTTGGCGATGGTGCGCTTGAAAGTCGCGCCGGTGGGCACTGAACTAGAGATTCGGATCCTTGGCCGTACACACCGGGCGACCGTGATTGCGGAATCGCCATTTGACCCGGAAAATACCCGTTTGCGCGACAGTTGATTGCCATTGTCGGTATCCGCACCTTGGGAGGGCGATGCTGGCTTGGCCCAGCAACTGGCCCAGTCTTGGCCCATATGTATCCAGGCCGGTACTTGTTAGACTGCGCGCCGGCATAGGCATAGGCATAGGCATAGGCGTTAGTGGTGGTTTGCCCGTCGTTAGGTTGATAGCCACTTGAGCACTGGAGAAATGACGAAAATATGAAAGTATTGGTTCCAATTAAGCGTGTCATAGATGCGAATATCAAGGTACGGGTGAAAGCGGACCATAGCGGTGTCGAACTCAACAATGTCAAGATGGCGATGAACCCATTTTGCGAAATTGCAGTCGAGGAGGCGATCCGCTTGCGCGAGGCGGGGGTCACCGAGGAAATCATCGTGGTCTCGGCCGGCGGTACACAGAGCCAGGAGACCCTGAGAACGGGGCTCGCCATGGGGGCGGATCGAGCGATACTGATCGAGTCCGACAGCGCTTTGGAACCGCTGGCTGTGGCCAAATTACTCAAGGCAGTGGTCGAGCGTGAGAACCCAGGCCTGGTGTTGCTCGGTAAGCAGGCAATCGACGGGGACAACAACCAGACCGGCCAGATGCTGGCCGGTCTGCTGGGTTGGTCGATTGGTGCTTTCGTGTCCAGGCTGCAGGTAGATGATGACAGCGTGGGGGTGACCCGTGAGGTGGATGGCGGGTTGGAAAATCTCGAACTCAGTATGCCCGCGGTCATTACTGTGGATTTGCGACTAAACGAACCGCGCTACGCATCGTTGCCCAATATCATGAAAGCGAAGAAAAAGCCTCTTGAGACGCTCACCCCGGTGGATCTGGGAGTCGACGTCAGCCCTCGGGTAGAAGTGTTGCAGGTGGTCGAGCCGCCGGCCCGAGACGCAGGCATCAAGGTGGCCAGTGCCGCCGAGCTGGTCGATAAACTCCGTAATGAAGCCAAGGTGATCTCATGAGCATTCTGGTTATAGCCGAACACAATAACGCAAGCGTGCTGCCTGCCACCGCTAACACAGTGACGGCCGCAGGGCAGTTGGGCGGGGAGATTGATGTGCTGGTGGCAGGCTACGAATGCCAGGCCGCTGCTGCGGAGGTGGCGACCCTCGCTGGTGTACGCAAGGTCCTCAAGGCCGACGCGGCTCCGCTTGGCCAGGGACTAGCGGAGAATGTTGCACCACTGATAGAAGGACTGGCCTCCGCCTACAGCCACGTGCTGGCCCCAGCGTCTACCTACGGAAAAAATGTCCTTCCCCGGGTTGCGGCACTGTTGGACGTGCAACAGATCTCTGATATCTCTGCCGTGGAAAGTGCAGATACTTTTGTCCGGCCAATCTATGCCGGCAACGCCTTAGCGACAGTGCGCTCGAATGATCCCATTAAGTTAGTCACGGTACGGGCCACGGCTTTTGATAGCGCGCTTGAAGGCAACAACGCGCCAATCGAAGAAATCGCCGCGGGGATTGATGCAGGCCTGTCTCGGTTTGCCGGTCAGGAATTAACCCGTTCGGAGCGACCAGAACTGACCACCGCTGACATCATCGTTTCCGGCGGGCGTGGCATGCAAAGTGGTGAAAACTTCGCCATGCTGGAGCAACTGGCGGACAAGCTCGGGGCGGCTGTGGGTGCATCGCGGGCAGCCGTAGACGCCGGTTACGTGCCCAACGACTACCAGGTGGGGCAGACCGGTAAAGTCGTGGCGCCAAGCCTGTATATTGCGATTGGAATTTCCGGGGCCATTCAACACCTGGCGGGCATGAAGGATTCCAAAACCATCGTGGCGATTAACAAGGACGAGGAAGCCCCGATATTTCAGGTAGCCGACTACGGTTGGGTTGCCGATTTGTTCGAAGCGGTACCGGCGCTCAACCAGGCACTGGAAGAGGCTGGCTAGAGCCGGGCCAGATAACACAGAAGCCGGGCGCCGCCCGGCTTCTGTGGTCTCCGGGAATTGTCCAGGGGAGACAGGCGACCGCCTGATTCCCGCACATCCTTGTGCTGTTTCGGACCAATCCTTTTGACCTGCTGATCATGGGGCAACTGCAGCGAGAAGTCTGTGCGCAATCGCACAGCCAGGTTCGCGGTTTCAGGTGGGGCCGGTGGGGTCTTTATGTTGCTGGCCGAGTCCAGAGTTTTGGATGTAGCAGTTCTCCGGGGTCCCCGACCACATGCTCTGCGCCCCAGGCGGAAATCTCGGCTGCGTGCGAATAGCCCCAAGTTACGGCTGCCGTGGCCATACCGGCAGCCTGGCCGGCCTGTATGTCGCGCAGGTCGTCGCCGGCAAAAAGGGTGCTCGATGCAGAACTGCCCGTTTGCTGACAGGCGTAAAGCAGTGGCATTGGGTCAGGTTTGGGACATGCGACAGTGTCGCCGCACACTATCACTGCGGCCCGCCGGGCCAAACCGAGCGCTTCCAGTAACGGCTCGGTGAAGCGGGCAGGTTTGTTGGTAACCACGCCCCAGGACAGGCCATCAGCGTCTGCCTGGCGCAGCAACGCCTCCATCCCCGGGAACAAACGGGTCTGGACACAGATGTTCTCGCTGTACAGGGCAAGCAACCGGTGTCGCAGGGGGCTGGCGCGGGCGGCATCCTCGCTAAGGTCAAAGGCGGTGCGAATCATGCCAACGCTGCCGCCGGCTACCCAGAAGCGGCCTTTGGTAAGTGCTACGGGCGGGCGGTCGTTCTCTGCGAGTACAGTGTTGAGCGCGGCGATAAGGTCAGGTGCAGTGTCGACCAGCGTGCCGTCAAGATCGAGCAGCAGAGTTTGTGCCATTACATGGTTCATGGATGGCGGCCCGTGAGAGGTAGGTTCAGGTCGGATACGGCCGGTTAAAATGGGCGATATAGTTGACCTCGACGCCGGGGCCCAAGCGGTAACTCCGGCTGACTGGGTTGTAATGCATGCCAATCATTTCCGTCAGTTGGAGGCCAGTTTGGCGGGCCCAGGCGTCAAGTTCCGAGGGCCGGATCAACTTCTCGTAATGATGAGTGCCTCGCGGTAACAGGTTGAGAAGGTATTCGCCGCCGACAATGGCAAGTAACCAGGATTTGGCGTTGCGGTTGATGGTTGAAAAAAACGCCTGACCGCCGGGTCGAAGCAGTTTTGCGCAGGCAGTGACGGTGGCGGCCGGATCCGGTACATGCTCCAGCAGTTCCATGCAGGTAACGAGATCGAAACCACCTGGCAGCTCGTCAGCAAGTGATTCTGCGGTGGTATTCTGGTAGTTGACCCGGGCGCCGCTCTCTTTGGCGTGCAATTTCGCGACCGCTATCGGTGCCTGGCCCGCATCAAGCCCAGTCACTTGTGCGCCCCGAGTCCACAAGGCCTCCGCTAGGATGCCCCCACCACAGCCGACATCCACCACCCTGGCGCCCTCAAGGGTCACCCGCTGAGCGATGTATTCGAGACGCAGTGGGTTGATCTGGTGCAGCGTTCGAAATTCGCTGTGGGGATCCCACCAGCGCGCGGCAAGGGATTCAAACTTGGCGACTTCTGTGGGATCTATGTTGTCCATGGCGGTAGTTGTTGCACGCGATTAGATTGTAATCGTTAAGTCGGGATTAACGATATGGGAGTTGTTCTGAACGGCGGGTTCGCGCCGCGGTTTAGCGTTTTGTGATTTTCGATTTTTCCTGAAACTCTCCCTATTTTCGACCAGAACGGCTGGGGCGTTCTGGCCTCTCTATTTTTATAGGCTAAAACAGCCAAAATAGGGATACAAAACGGGCCCTAACAGTGCTGTTCCATGTCTCAATAGTCCAACACCGCTGGACAAAGATTCAAAAACCGCTAGAATTGCCGCGGTTTTCTGTTGCGGGGTGGAGCAGTCTGGCAGCTCGTCGGGCTCATAACCCGAAGGTCGTAGGTTCGAATCCTACCCCCGCTACCGATTGTGGCGAACGACCTACGACCCCGCTGTTGCGGGGTTTGCTTTTAGTGTCGGGCGGCCTAACGTTTGTTTGCCGCTAGGATTGCGATAGTTGAGGTACAGCAAGTGCTAAAAGAGACGACAGGAATACAGCCGTTGCTTGAGCCCGCCCTCGAGGCAATGGGTTTTGAGTTGCTGTTGGTGGAGTTGGTGGGCTCAAGTTCGGGCCAACAGATTCTACGGGTGTATATAGATGCGCCGGGCGGAATATTTTTGGAGGACTGTCAGCGGGTTAGTTACCAGGTCAGTGCAATTCTGGATGTGGAAGATCCAATTAAAGGTGAGTACACGCTGGAGGTTTCATCTCCAGGACTCGACAGGCCGCTGGTCAAGCATGAGCACTTTCAGAGATACCGGGACAGTAAAGTAAGAATTAGGACACGCACATTGCATCTGGGCCGTAGAAAATTTATTGGCACCCTGGCCGAGGTAGGTGAGGAATCAGTAGTGGTCGATGTTGACGGTGAACCATATGAGCTGCCCTTCAGCGATATGGAAAGGGCAAACTTGGTGGGTGAAATCCGAGATTCGTCGGCTTAGGGCCGAACATGGTTGTGGAGAAAAAATCATGACTAAAGATGACGTGCTGATGATGGCGGAGGTACTCTCGCGGGAGAAGGATCTCGAACAGGGGGTAGTTTTTGAGGCCATCGAGGCAGCGCTCGCTACTGCAACGCGCAAACGCAACCGCGAGGATATCGACGTTCGAGTCGCCATTGACCGTGATAGTGGCGATTATGAGGCCTTCAGGCAATGGGAGATCGTGGAGGATGATTCCCTGGTCGAAAGCCCATCTCGCCAGATGACGTTGGCCGCGGCCAATATCAGTTATCCAGACGAGCCGCACGGAATCGGCGAGATGGTTGAAGAGCCGCTGGAGACGGTCGCAACCTTTGGCCGTATTGAGGCACAGGCAGCCAAACAGGTGATTAATCAAAAAGTACGGGAAGCTGAGCGCGCGCGGGTGTTCGAGGAGTTCAAAGACCGGGTCGGCGAGATGGTGCAAGGCGTGGTTAAGCGGGTTGGCAACCGCGAAGCGATTGTCGATCTGGAAGGTGTTGAAGCCTCGCTTCCGCGCAGTGTCTGGATAGACCGGGAGGCGCTACGCAGCGGTGATCGTATCAAAGGAATACTGACTGAGGTTCGGTCGGAGCCTCGGGGGCCACAGCTGATACTCGACCGGCGCTGCCCGGAGCTGGTGATAAAATTGTTCCAGTTGGAAGTGCCGGAGGTGGGGCAGGGGGTCATAGAGGTGCTGGGTGCTTCCCGTGACCCGGGTTCTCGGGCCAAGATTGCGGTCAAGTCGAACGACCCTAAAATCGATCCGGTAGGCGCCTGCGTGGGTATTCGCGGAGCACGGGTACAAAGCGTGTCCAACGAGATTAACCTGGAACGAATCGACATCATCACTTGGTCTGAAAATCCTGCCGAGTTCGTTATCAAGGCGCTGCAACCGGCCGAAGTCGACACCATTATTATCGACGAGGAATCTCAGTCCATGGATGTGGTAGTCGATGAGAACCAGCAATCATTGGCGATTGGCCGGGGTGGACAGAACGTTCGGTTAGCTTCAGATTTGACGGGATGGGAGCTCAACATAATGACCGACGAGGCGGCTGCCGAGAAGGCGGAAATGGAAGCCCAGGCAACCCGCGAGCGCTTGATGGAACAACTGAATATCGACTCAGAAGTAGCCGGGGTGCTGGTGGAAGAGGGGTTTTTGACCCCCGACGAGGTAGCTTACGTGCCGCTTCAGGAGCTGATGGATGTTGAAGGCTTCGACGAGGAGTTGGTGGAGCAGTTGCGGGAGCGGGCCCGCAATTACCTTGATATTCGCGAAATTGCAGAACTCGAAAAGACCCGTCCGGAAGACGACCTTTTGGG
>JASLLH010000023.1:0-19860 GCA_030747115.1 Arenicellales bacterium | reverse complement strand
TGAATATCAGGTAAATCGTCCAGAGCGTCCATCGTAAAACCGACCGAACTGGAACTGTTTGTGAAACCGGCACTATCGTGGTGAATATTCATTAAAGCTCCAGGGGTGTAGGATCAGTACCACAAGAGGGACCATCAGCAGAGCAAGATGCCCCGTTTCCCAAAACCATTAGGAGGCAACCATGAACATGAGGAAATCTCTCTTTACCAGCGTACTGGTTTTCTTTGTTACCACCACAACGGTTCCTGCGGCCGACTACAAGAAGGTCGATCTTCTGCCAGAGCAGATGATCATGCCGACGGCCTGGGTTCAGACATCTGCAGAGTATCGGGCGCTCACTATCACTATCTACAGGATGGCAAAGGTAATCCTGGATATGCATCTGGCGACACCTTCAGACAAGCCCAAGGCCGTGGTCCTGGATCTGGACGAGACGGTCCTCGATAACAGCCCCTACCAGGCAATGTCTGTTGAATACCAGACCGGCTACCCCAACGGCTGGTTTGACTGGGTGGATGCCGGGCAGGCCGAAGCCACCCCGGGGGTGCTGGACTTCCTCCACTATGCCGACCAGCAAGGGGTGCAGATCTTTTACCTGTCCAACCGCAAGATAAAAAAAGACCGGCTGGTGCCGGGCATGGAGAACACCCTGAGGAACTTGCGCGCCCTGGGTGCCCCGCAGGCTGAAGAAAGCCACATGTACCTGCGTAGTGGGAGTTCCAGCAAGGAAAAGCGTCGCCAGGCCATTGCCGAAAACCACGAGGTGGTGATGTGGTTCGGCGACAATCTCAACGATCACTCTGATGACTTCAAGGGCAAAACCATAGCCGAGCGCAAGGCGGCGGTAGACCAGCACCAGGACAAGTTCGGCACCAGTTTCATTGTGCTGCCAAACCCGATGTACGGTGAGTGGGAGGGTGCCGTCTATGGTTACAACTGGGGTGCTTCCTCAGCCGAGAAGACTCAGATGAGAAAGCAATCACTCAATACCTGGCACCCATAGTGACAGGAGATTAAAAGGCGGCAGGAGATTCTCCACACTGGAACCGCTTTTAAATCACATACCACTTCCCGGGCCCCGCTATCGCGGGGCCCTTCTTTTTAGGGGGCAAGAAAGCTCCATTGACTTCATGGCCTTGCCTGGGCTTACAATTCCCGCAAAATCCATGAATAGCCACACACTACCAGACATGCCGAGAGTAACCTGCTGTTTCGCTCACCGATGAACTCGCGTCTACGGCCCCTGTTCCTCGTTCCCGCGTTCGTTCTGGCTGGCTGCTTTGCCACCTTGAGCAGCTTCGAGCAAATGGCGCCAACCGAGCGCGCAGCCTACGCCTGCAAACGGCACCAGAGCGTCAGGGCCCTGGACCGGGAGATAGACCGCTACAGCGATCAACTTCTGGACATCGAGACCGCTTTATCTGCGGGATACCGGGTGCACAAGTCCTGCAAGAGCACGCCAGTGGTGGTGCCGGGAACGGTCACCTGCACCACCGACGCCGGTTCCGGGAAAACAACCTGCACCGACACTTCCTACACTACCTATGAGCAAGTGTGTGAAGAGATACCGGTGGCTATCGACTACCGCCTGGAGAAAGACAAGAAAACCGATACTTCAGCAAAACTGCGGGTTGCAATGGGCCGCCGCCAGGACAAATATGACAAGTGTTATGCCGCTGTTAAGTCCATGTCACCCGCTCAGGCGTTTGCATTTTTTAAATCGGTAAAATAAGCAGTTGCGCCCAGCGGCCCACTCCCAACCTCAGCAATTCCGCATCCCTGAACCTGGCAGCCACCCTCAATCAATTTTGCCCAGGTCAGCTTTATCCGGCCGTCACCCCAGTGCGCGCATTGAACTCCTCGATCATCGCATCCCAGTCTGGCGCCATCTGGTGCAACTCCTGCCAGAATGCCGGGCTGCGGCGGGCTTCAAAATCTTCGGCACTGACGCCCTGCTGTTCGACCCAGGTGTAATAACCGAGATTAAATATACGGTTGCGACTGACTTCGTCCAGTTCTTCTATATGTTCCGTATTCATGCCCACAAGGTGCCGGGCCGTGATCTCGGCCGCGGATATATCATCAAACCCTTTGGAATAAGACCGGGCCAGCAGTTTTTCTTTTTCGCTGGTGTAAAGTTCGGCGCCGTCGGTCGCCACCGACATGACCACATCTTGCGCTCCGAGGTTCAATTTCCGGGCGGTCTTGATTGCGGCCAGCATGTTGGCGATGGATGAAAGACCGAGGTGTTTCAATTTTTCAACGACCACCGGATCGACATCCATCTGTTCACGCAGAAAAGCCCTACCTGCTTCGGTATTAAACACCAGGTTCAGGCCGTCTGTTGCCTGATCACTGACCGCGGCCACCAGGTCAGTATTCATCACGTTGTGGATCAGCGGAATATGTTTGTCGCCAATTCCCTGGATATTGTGTTCGCCGTAGCCGTTGTACAGCATGGTTGGACATTCGAGCGCTTCGGCCGCAACGATCTTTGCTCCAAAATCATCCTTGAGCCGGTCTCCTGCTCCCAGCGTGCCTGCTGAGCCGGAGGCCGCAACAAAGGCCGCCAGTTGGAGTCCGGGCTCCTTTTCCTGCATTGAAGCAAGGACATGAGCAAACGCCTGGCCACTGACCTGGTAGTGGCCGAGGTGGTTACCGAATTCCGAGAACTGGTTAACGATAAAGTTATCCGGATCGCGCCCCAGCTCACGGCAGGCATCGTATATCTCCTTGACGTTGCTTTCCGAGCCTGGCGTTCTGATGATGTCATCGGGGTTATCAACCTGTCGTTCCAGCCAGTCAAAGCGCTCGCGACTCATGTTCTCCGGCAGAATCGCCACACCGCGGCACTGCATCAGGCGCGAGATGGCAACACCGCCGCGGGCATAGTTGCCGGTAGAGGGCCACACTGCCCGGTGACGGGTAGGATCAAACTGGCCACTGACGATACGCGGTACCAGACAAGCGTAAGCGGCAAGTACCTTGTGGCAACTAACCATAGGAAAACGGTTACCCAAGACCAGCACAATCCGTGCATCGACGCCGGTCAGCTCTTTCGGCAAAACGATGTGCTCGGGTACTCTGACTCGCCAGGAGTAATCCACGGCGTTATACCAGTGCAGTCGAAAGAGGTTGAGCGGATGCGCTTCATTTCGATCGATTTTGGCAAGTGCACCCTGCAAGGGACCGGGAATGGTCGAAGGATCTGCCAGTTGGGACAGAGTCGGCAAGAGAATCTGCGCTTCACGAAACCACGCAATTGAGCGCTCGTAACTTTCCGCAAGATAGCGCAAGCCGATTACCTGTGCTGCCGTTCTTCTTGTAGGGTCGCGCCAGTCCCGGGCAGCCTTTTGCGTTGCAGAGCCAATCAGTGCATCAATCTCTATTTCTATCACCTGGCTTGGGCGATTCAATTTTGGTGTTTCCACCATGGTTGCCAGTGGCTTTATCGGTTTATAAAACTCCGAATACGCCTTGATCACCTCTTTCGCCTTGGATATGTCGGTCACGTACATTTTCACGCGATAGACATCTTCCCGCTTAGCACCGGCTTTAAGGTAATAAGACTCCATTCTCTCGAGAATATATTTGGTCTGAGCATAAGCGTCGCCTTCAGCGAAGACGGAGCCATCAGGCTGGACGGCCGTTGTGCCGCCGACAAATACGAAGTCCCCCAGCCTGATTGCCCGGGAGTAACCGGCTGTTTCTTCCAGTGGCGCACCGGAGCTGTATAACGTTCTCTCGTAATCCATATGAAATCCTTTTTTCACTCCTTACTGGCCAGCAATCTCCTGTTCCATCTGTTCCCGCATCTTGAATTTCTGCACCTTCCCGGTCACCGTCATCGGGAACTCATCGACAAACTTTATGTAGCGGGGAATCTTGTAGTGGGCAATCTGCTCTTTGCAGAATTCTCTGATTGCATCGTCAGTCAATTCAGCAGTGCCGCGTAGTTTAATCCAGGCGCACAGTTCCTCGCCGTATTTTTCATCGGGCACGCCAATCACCTGCACGTCTTCAATATCCGGATGGGTATAAAGGAACTCTTCTACTTCCCGGGGATAAATGTTCTCCCCACCCCTGATGACCATGTCTTTAATGCGCCCGACGATATTGCAATAACCTTCCGGGTCTATGATCGCGAGGTCTCCGGTGTGCATCCAGCCCTCGGCGTCTATTGCCTCCCGGGTCTTTTCCTGGTCGTTCCAATAGCCCTGCATGACCAGGTATCCACGACTGCAGAGTTCTCCTGCGCTACCCCGCGGCAGAACCTGCCCAGACTCGGGGTCGACCACTTTTGCCTCGACATGAGGGTGAACCCGACCAACCGTGCTTACCCGTTTCTCCAATGGGTCATCTATTGCGGTCTGAAAACTGACCGGACTTGTTTCGGTCATGCCATAACAGATAGTAACGTCAGTCATATGCATCTCGTCGACACAACGTTTCATTACCTCTACCGGGCACGTAGACCCCGCCATAATTCCCGTACGCAACGAGGAAAGGTCGAACTCCGCAAACTCGGGGTGTTCCAGCTCGGCGATAAACATCGTCGGCACACCGTACAGGCCAGTACACCGTTCTTCAGTCACCGTCTGCAGAACAGTCAACGGATCAAACGCCTCGCCCGGGTAAACCATCGCCGCACCATGAGTGATGCACGCCATGTTACCGAGCACCATGCCAAAGCAATGGTACAGTGGTACGGGGATGCATATCCGGTCTTGTTCGCCCAGGCGCATACCTTCACCAACGAAAAATCCGTTGTTGAGGATGTTGAAGTGAGTCAGCGTTGCCCCCTTGGGCAAGCCCGTCGTCCCGCTGGTGAACTGAATGTTGATAGGATCATCTGGCGACAGCGTGCTTGCGACTTCACCGCTGCGCGCGCTGCCCTCGGTGCCGCCGAGGCTGGATACCTCAGAAAACCGGTACATGCCCGGTATCTCGCCGGACCCAAGGTGTACCAGCGTGCGCAGAGCCGGCAACTCTTCTGCCTGTAATTCGCCCGGGGCATAACTTCCTATCTCGGGCGCCAGGTCCCGCAACATCTCTACATACTGGCTGGTCTTGAATGTTTCGGCCAGCACCAGGCCTTTGCAGCCAACCTTGTTCAATGAGTACTTGAGCTCAGCCTTACGGTAGGCCGGATTGATGTTTACCAGTATGACCCCGATTCTCGCGGTTGCCAGTTGGGTAACCACCCATTGGGCGTTATTCGGCGCCCAGATACCTAGACGGTCACCAGGCTCGAAGCCCGCCGCCAGCAGGCCGCCGGCAAACGTATCTACTTCCTTTTTTAGCTCGTTATAAGACCAACGAATCCCCTGGTGCCTGACCACGAGCGCTTCCCGTTCACCATACTGCTGTGCCGTATCGTCAAACTGATCGCTGACGGTCGAGTTGATGAGGGCTCCTGGTCGCGAACCTTCTACAACACTGGGGTCTGTCATTTTGCTGCCTCCTGCTAAGTAGCCTCATCTGCGCTGCTGCCTTCGTCCTCAGCTGCTTGCCGCAGTTCGACCCGGCGTATCTTACCGGAGATGGTTTTAGGCAATTCCTGGCGGAACTCAATTTCCCTCGGATACTTGTAAGGTGCGGTGGTAGTCTTGACGAAATCCATCAATTCTGTCGCGAGCTCGTCCGATGCGCTATAGCCGCTCGCCAGAACCACAAAAGCTTTGACGATGTGGCCTCGCAGCGAGTCCGGCTTGGCCACCACCGCCGACTCCGCCACGGCATCATGCTGCAGCAATACGCTCTCAACTTCAAATGGGCTGATGCGGTAGGCGGCAGACGTAATGACATCGTCAGAGCGGCCAACAAACCATATGTAGCCCTCACTATCCCTGGTTGCAGTATCACCGGTGTAATACCAGCCGTGCCGAAACGAGTCACGCGACCTGCTATCGGGGCTCTCGTAATAACCTGAAAACAGCCCCAGGGGCCGCGGTTCGGTCAAGCGCACCGCGATGTGGCCGATATCATCATCGGCGACTATCTTGCCATCGTCATCGACGATCTGTACATCGAAACCTGGTACCGGCTTACCCATGGAACCTGGGCGAACCTCGGTGCCGGGCACGTTGCCGACCAGGTTCACGGTCTCGGTTTGCCCGTATCCGTCGTGCACTGTTGTATTAGTCGTCTCATACCAAACCCGGATGACTTCCGGGTTCAAGGGCTCACCGGCACTGATCGAGTGTCTTATCGATCCCAGGTCATACTGAGAAAGATCCATCTGCGCAAACAAACGGTATATGGTTGGCGGTGCGCAGAAAGTCGAGACCCGCAATTTGCTGATCAGTTTAAGGTGAATATCGGCATCGAAACCTGCGCCACCGTCATACAGGACAGTGGCAGCCCGGCATAACAGCGGCGCAAACAGCACGCCCCATGCGGCCTTGGCCCAACCCGTATCAGAGAGCGTCCAATGCACGTCTGATTCGTTCAGGTCCAGCCAAAAGGTGCCGGTTATCAGGTGGGCAAGCGCGTAACTGTGGGCATGGGGCACCATCTTCGGATTTGCAGTAGTGCCCGAGGTGAAAAACGCCAGCATCATCTCGTCACTGCGGGTGGGGTCGCCGACCTGGCCGCTGTCCAGAATCTCAGAAGCCTCAGCACAAGCATCGGTATAAGACAGCCACCCATCCCTTTGCCCATCAACAAGAATGAGGTGTTTCAGGCCCGGGCAGATATCGCGAACCTGTTCAATCTTCTCTACCTGGTCTGTACCCACGATCGCGATGCTGGCCTGCGCTTTGTTGACCCGGTACTCGATATCCTTGGGTGTCAACAGGGTGGTCCCCGGCAAAGAGGCTACTCCCGTCTTTATGCAGCCGACCATAACCTCATACCAGGCCGGCACCCGCGGCAGAATGACGATGGCCGAATCACCGCGCTCGACCCCAATCTGCCGTAGCACATTGGCAAAACGATTTGACGCCTGGCTGAGGTCAGAAAAGCGGTATTCCCGAACCTGTTCACCGCTGGCGTCTACTGCAATATAGGCGGTCTTGTCTGCCTCGCGGGCAAAATAATCGATAACATCGAAACCAAAATTGAAAAACTCAGGCGCCTCGATAGTGACGTTTCCTGGCCGGCGCAACTCCTGAGCCAGTTGTTGCAGAATGTGCTCCACACTTAATCCTCCAGAAAATTATTGTTGTCGCCTGATCTTTTTAAACCCAAGCAAAGCTTGCAGCCGCTCATCGCCCGGGTCCACCAAAAAACATAAGGCTAACTCATTCCAAAATAGGTCTCCCTGACATATTTCTCCTGCTTCAATTCATCAGGATGACCACGCATTTTTATACTGCCTGTCTCCATCAGGTAAATTTCCTGGGCCAGTGTCAGCGCGAAATTCACGTTTTGTTCTGTTATGACTATAGTCAAGCCCATTTTCTCGTTGAGGTCTTTAAGGACATCATATATTGCCGAGCATACAACAGGAGCCAGGCCTATGGTTGGCTCGTCAACCAGCAATAGCCGGGGGCTCGACATCAAGGCCCTGCCCAACGACAACATCCGCTGCTCACCGCCACTTTGGGTCATTGCTTCCTGATCGCGACGCTCCTGCAACCGGGGAAACAACTGGAAAACCCTCTCAAGGTTCTCAGCTATCTTATTCTTGGCCCGGTAAGCGCCAACCAGAAGATTTTCTGTAACGCCCATATACGGAAACAGGTTGCCGCGCTCAGGCGCATAACCAATCCCCAGGCCGACTATCTGGGCAGTACTCAACGTACCCAGTTCGACCCCGTCAAAACTGATGCGCCCTGTGCAACTGGTCAAGCCCAGGATCGAATCCAGCAATGTTGACTTCCCGGCACCATTAGGCCCGATGATGCCGACGATCTTGCCCTCTTCTACCGTAATGGAGACATCACTCAAAGAGCGCGCCTTGCCATAAAATGCGTCGAGGTTTTCTATTTCCAGTAAGGCCAATGTCGTACCCTGATCAGTGCTAGGTGCTCACGTGTTATTGCCCAAGGTACGCGGTCTGGACCTTTTCGTTGGCGATAACTTCCTCAAACGAACCCTCGGCGATAACGGCTCCAAACGAGATCGCCACCACGCGGTCGACCAGTGGGGCCAGTGCTTTGAGATCGTGGCTCACCACAATATAGCTAAGGCCGTTTTTTTTCTGCTCCTGTATAAGGGTTGACAGTTGTGCTATCTCGGCTGTCGTCAGCCCGGCAAAAACCTCATCTAGGAGCAGAAGCTTCGGCTCTGAGGCAATAGTCCGGGCCAGTTCCAACTTCCGTAGGTCGCCCATGGACAGCTCGCTGGGATATTTTGCAAGTTCATCGGCCCCAAGTCCGACGCTTTCTGCTATTTCCCTCTCTCTTTCAGTACTGGCCTTCATTGTCAACATCTGCAAAATGCTGTCTGGCATCATCCCGACCCGGATGTTTTCTCTGACTGTGGTCTCACTGAAAGGCCGCGGCACCTGATAGGTTCGCGCGATACCTTTCTTTACCCTTTCGTGAGTTGGATATTTGGATATTTCCTCTCCTTGAAAAAAGATCCCTCCAGAATCCTGTGACAACTCGCCCATGATCATATTGAAATTGGTCGTCTTACCGGCGCCGTTGGGCCCGATCAAACCGAGGGTTTCGCCTTCGTCGACATGAAACCCGATATGGTCGACCGCGAGCAAGCCGCCAAAACTCTTGCTCAAGGAGCGAACTTCAAGCAGTTTGTCCATCTGCCGCTAGCCGGTACCCGCTTTACCGGAAAGTCGCTGGCGCAAGGACGAGAAAATACTGTATAGCCCCTTGGGCGCAAAATAGTAGACCACCAGGGTGATTACGCCGTAGAGCACAAACCTGCCGGCGCCGGGAATGTAGGGCCGCAAATATTCCAGCAGGAAAGTGAGGAAATAAGCCCCCATGATTGGCCCAACGATGGTTCCTGCCCCGCCGACGAGCGCTGCCACCAGGATGGAAAAAAGAAAGTTGATATCAAACAGCGCTCGCGGAGCTATCGACCCCAGATAGTGGACATACAGGGCCCCGCCAATACCTGCGATCATTGCACTGATGGTAAAAATGAAAAGTTTTATTCGGTTGGTATTCAAGCCGGAGCTTTTCACGGCCTCTTCATCTACTCCTATAGCACTGAGCGCTGTGCCCAGGCCCGTTCGAATCAGCAACCAAAGTCCGATCCCGATCAGCAACATCACGCTGCAGGTCAGGTAGTAATTCGGTATCGCTCCGGACACCATCTCTGGCAGTCCGGAAAGTCCGCGGGTGCCACCGGTAACTTTCGGCGCAATTACCTGCGTCAGGTGGTACATGATTTCCATGAAAGCGAGTGTTACCAGGGCAAAGTAGGTGCCGCGAATCCTCAGAGCCGGAAGGAAAAATAAGGTACCACCAATCATGGTTACCACCACCGCCGCGGGAATGCTGAGATAAAGGGGCACCCCCAGGTGATAAGTCAGCATTGCCGTGGTATAGCCTGCAATGCCGATCAAAAAGGGGTGGCCAAAACTGATGTAGCCGGTACGACCCGACAGCGCATCCCAGCTCATAGCGAAAATTGCCAGGAAATTGGCCATCACAAATATCCGCAATGTCCCCGTCGACAGGAATAGAGGCAGGGAGAACATAAGCAGGCCGAAAACGAGCCACCCTCGCAATGCTTTCAACTATCCACCCCCAAGCTAGAGTTCGGCCTTACCCAACAGGCCCTTGGGTGCGACGACGAGCACCACGATGATAAGCGCCATCGTGAATACGCCTCTTAAATCTGCAGAGATCCAGGTGGTGGTGGCAACCTCCATGAACCCGATAATGTGCGCCGCTATCAGGCTACCAATAATGCTGCCAATACCACCAACGATAACCACTGCAACCGCTGTGATCAGCGGAAAGACCCACATGCCCGGGTCCAGCTGGGTATAGGTCGCAAAAAACACGCCGGCTATAGCACCGAGCACTCCGGAAAGCGCCCAGGTAACCAGATTGATCCGCTGGGGATCTATCCCGGACACCGCGGCGCCCTTAGCATCCATGGACACGGCACGGATCGCCCGGCCGATATGGGTCTTATGAATAAAGACCATCAACGATCCCAGTACCACCCAACTCACAGCCGTTGCAAAAAGAATGTTCTTCAATATCGATACACCAAACACCTCGAACCGACCGGGAATAAGCGGCCACATGCTCCTGGGGGCGGTAGAGAAGATCAGGACAATCACTGCCTGCATCACCACCGCCAGGATCAGGGTGGAGATCTCCACTGCGATAGGGTCTTTTTCAAATCTCTTCACCAGCACCAGGTAAGTCAGCACGCCGAAAACTATGCCAGCCAGGCCAGCCAGCAGGAAACTGGGAAACTTCGGTAATGACAGTATCTGCACTGCCACGTAGTAGACGTATCCGCCCAGCATGATATACACACCGTAAGCCAGATTGAGCACCCGGCCCACGCTGAAAATCATGGTGAAACCCACCGCGATCAGCGCATAGAGGCCACTGAGCAGGAATCCCTGGATGATAACCTGAGCCATCGTCTCAGTCGTTTTGACTGGCGTTAAAACCCAGCCCGGGCGCTTTCGTCACCGAAAACGCCCGGGTGGTTAACCGCCTAACTCAGATCAGCCGTTACTTGATCCACGAAGGCACGCCGAACTCCCCGGTAGCGTACTTCTCGGGATACACAACCGCCGTCGATCCGTCCTCATACCACTGGATCACCACCATGGATGGTGCTCCGTCGTCCAGCGGCTGGGTGATATCAAATTTAATGTTGTGGGTATATTCCCGATTGGTTCGAGGCTCGATCTCACCGGGCTTCCAGAAGCCGTAACGCAACCACAATTTGCCGTCCTTGTAGATCTTCAGGTCCTCGTTTTCCATCTCCGTGACCCACGCATCCAGCGGTGCAAAACCCCCGGCACGTTCAGCGGCGTTGAAGGCGTTATACATTCCATAATAGGCATTAAAGCCATTAAAGTGGGGGAAGATCGGCCGACTGTTGCCGTATTTGGCTTCATATTTTTCTACAAACGCCTTGGTTCGATCGTCCATGGCGAATCCCACTGACGGAATCGGGCTCAAGGTCGAGGTACCGCCGCCCATCTGGCCGGTATCGTTCCAGAAGTCTTTGCCGAAGGCTGCCACGTTGATTCCCGTCATCGGCACCGGCACCTGCAACTTGACGTACTGTGACGAAGGTACCTGGCTCCTCACCGAAGAAATCAGGTAGATGAAATCGGGCTTGGATTCTGCAGCTTTGCTGAATATGGGTGAAAAATCCACCGTATTGGTGTCATAAACGATGTGATCAATAATCTCGATACCAGCTTCTGGAGCCAGCATCTGGTCGACCAGTTCGAAAACGCCGCCGCCAAATGCAGTATCCTCCTGCAGCACCACGGTCGTTTTCCAGCCCATCTTGTCAGCCAGAATATCCTTGCCGAAGTCGACGTACAGCGTGGCTAACGCATAGTCGCAAGCCACATTCATAAAGTACATTTTGTACTTGTCGTACTCGTTGACCACCATATCGATGATGCCAACATAGGAAGTCCAGGTATCCAGGGTTGGTATCTTGTATTCCGCCATGCGCGGCAGCCAACTCAGTGACACGTCATCGATACTGCCGGAGATGATGAAGTCAACCTTTTCGGTCTCAGCCAGGTACTCGTAAGCCTTGATACCCTCGGTAACATCTTCGCGGGTATCGGCCTTGACCAGTTTGATCTGGCGACCTCCCAACACGCCGCCGGCCGCGTTGAGTTCTTCGATAGCGATCTCGGCCCCGCGTATCGTGCTCTTGCCGGTATCCGAGTCAAAGGATCCGATATAGCCCACTACCACCGGGTCCTTCGCTGCCATGGTTACAGGACTGCAAAGCACGCCTGCCATAAAGACCGCTGCAGTTGCCATTATTGAAAAAAAGGTCATTCTATTTGTGCCCATCTTTTGCCTCCTTCTTTAAGTTTGTACTACTTTGTTTGAACATCCCGATTACTCTTTCTTTATTCTAGAGCAAGAAAATACAAATTAAACTTCATATGTCTACACGCCACTTGCCAAACAGCCCTCCAACAATCACCTAAACAACTCCTTAATCGATTGATCACCATCCACCAGATCAAGGGCTCTACCCGGCGTTGCCGGTGTGCTGGCAAGCGCCGCTAAAATACAGGCGGCCACATTCTCTCGCGAGATTTTTTTGGCACTGCTGCTGGCAAAGGTTGTACTCACCTTGCCGCTGCCCGGGTTATTAGTCAGCAGGCCGGGCCGCAATATGGTGAATGGCACCTCGCTTACGCGCAGATAATCATCAGCTGCTTTTTTTGCCAGCATATACGGTGCAATCTTTGGGAAATGCGCAAGCGGGTGATCCGCATCCAGAGCACTAACCATGACAAAGTGTTCAATTCCATGGCGCTTACTTTCCTCTATGGCTAGAACTGCGCCGTACAAATCAACCAGCAGGGTCTTGTCGGCACCGGTATGCCCGCCGGATCCGGCGGTAAACACAACTTTACTCACGCCATCGAATGCCTGAGCGAACTCACCCTCCAGATCCGCAACCACGGCCCTGGTGCCCAGTTTTTCCAGGCTCGACACTTGCTCCGTGTTGCGCACCATGCCGAGGAGATCCATTCCCAGAGCGCTCCCCTGCCGGCAGACTAACTGCCCGATATTGCCATTGGCGCCAATGATCAATGTTCGCATAAATGCCAGGCCGAGCAGCTTACAAAACTCGACTTAAAAGTTGTTTATAGAGCTTGTGGATCGCAGTGCCAACATAGTGGAAAAGACTAGATTTATAGCCTCTGCGACCCTACCACAGAGAATCTACAACCTGCAAGTATTCATTGGCATCCAAACGACTTATTCATTCGAAACCGAATGGATTATAGACTGCCGCACAAAATACCGGCTATACTGTGGCCGCACTGGCGGCGTGATTGACACATAAACAATCATCCGTGACCAGAACAAAGCGGTACCTGAAAGTAGAGGATTAGGTCTAGATGTGTGGTATTGCCGGGCGGATTATTAAACAGCCAGGTCTGATTGGGGCAGATCTAGTCACCCTGATGCAGGCCCAGGCCCATCGGGGCAGCGATTCGACCGGCTTTGCCCTGTATGGTGAATCGCGACAGAACGGCTACGTCGTCCGCGCTGTGTCGTCTGACAGAAGCCTGCTTGACCACGACCTTGACGCACTGCGACAAACGCTGCAAGCACATGACAGCGATTTCATTGAGGACCCAACCTGGGACCATACCGCTCAACCGCATGTCTCGGTGAGATTGGTGATCAGTGACCTGGATATCCAGCCGTGGCTGGCTGCCGCCGATGCGCTGGCGCGAATGGAGATTCAGTCGGTCGGGCGCTCACTTGAAATCGTAAAGGACCTGGGCATTTCCGAAGAAGTTGCGACAAAACATAACATCGTTAAGTTTGTAGGCACTCATGGCATTGCCAATGCCCGTATGGCCACCGAATCCCGGGTTTCTCCAACCGCCAGTCACCCGTTCTGGGCGCGCCCTTTCCCGGATATAGCCATTGTTCACAATGGCCAACTCACCAACTACTTCGGACTCAAGGCGCGGCTGCAGCGGCAAGGCTATACCTTCCTGACTGAGAACGACTCGGAACTTATCGCTGTATGGCTATCCGATCAGTTATCCCGCGGCCTGACCCTGGAAGAAGCGCTCGAGTCCTCGGTGCGTGAGCTGGACGGTGTCTTCACTTACATTATTTCCACAACTGCTCAGATCGGTATGGCTAAAGATAGGTGGGCCATCAAGCCACTTTCAGTCTTCAGCAACGGGCGGGAGATGGTGACTGCGACCGAAGAACAGGCTGTACGCAAGCTCTACACCGATGAAGTACGTATCACCAACTTGGATGGACCGGGATATTCCACCACCTGGGACGTACTGCCGGCGGCGGGAGAATAACTGTGGCTTCAAAAGACTTGACCAACCGCGTTGAAATTGCGGCCGGTGACCGGCCGGTGAAGGAAATCAACCGGGACATTCGCAGCCAGGTGCAAGCAGGCAAGCCGATCGTTGTAACCAACACGATGTCGCGTCACAACCTGGGCGTGGGCCTGCCCGCCAGCGCCGACATTCTGTTCGAAGGCAGTGTGGGCTATTACTGTGGTGGACTTAACGACGGCGCGCGCATTCACGTAACCCGCGACTGCGGCTGGGGCGTGGGTGAGGCCATGGCCAGCGGCGACATCACCGTTGATGGCTACGCGGGGATGAGTGTGGGCGCCTCGATGCGTGGCGGCACCATTCACGTTAGGGGTGATGCGGGACCCCGTTGTGGTGTAGCTATGAAAGGCGGTGACATCATTGTTGAGGGTACTATCGGCTACCTGTCAGGTTTCATGGCCCATGCCGGGCGCATCATTGCGCTGGGCGGCGCCAACGATGCCGCGGCGGATTCTTTGTGGGGGGGTGAAGTGTGGGTGGCCGGCCCCATCGGCTCGCTCGGTGTTGACAGCAAGATAATCGAGCCAGCTCCAACGGAAGTCGCTTCGGTAGAGAAATTGCTGGCTCAGCGTGGGCTTGATGGCCCCGACCGGGACTGGAAGAAAATCGTCTCGGCGCAACGACTATGGCACTTTGAAAGCCGGGACGCACGCGCATGGCTGATGATCTGAAAACACCTTGGGAATACCCCTTCGAGTCGGCCACAGAAGACTTGATCGGCTTTGCTGACGGCGCCATAGATGGCCGGCCGGCAGGAATACCGTCATCCTACGATCGCGGCGGCTCCATTCGCTGGACCCCGGAATCAATCTCAGAAATCCATGCCTTGTCGCAACTGGGGCGCTACCAGATTCGGGGTTTCAATACCTTTAACAAAAGTTTTCCGACCCTGGATGATCTGGTTTTCGTGCCCGCGACCATGACCCGCCTGCCCCTGGAGGGCTATCGCGAGAGCTGCGATACCCGGACCGTGCTGGGTGATCGGCCTGGGTTGGTTGAACAGCCACTGGAACTCGACATTCCCATATATATTGCATCGATGTCTTTCGGTGCATTATCGGCGCCGGCCAAGGCGGCGCTGGGTTATGGCGCCTCGAAGGTCGGCTCCATGACTTGTACCGGTGAGGGAGGGATGCTCGAAGACGAGCGGCGAGCCTCGCGGACTCTGGTCTACCAGATGACACCATCACGCTACATGCTGGACCTGGAACACCTGCGCAAAGCCAACGCCATAGAGTTGGTAGTGGGGCAAGGCGCCAAACCCGGCACTGGTGGCCTGCTGCTGGGCATGAAGGTCTCTGATCGAGTAGCCGACATGCGCTCGCTGCCCACCGGGGTGGACCAACGCTCCACTGTCCGCCACCCGGATTTTCTCGGTGCCGATGACATGCAGATCAAAATTGAAGAACTGCGGGAAGCCACCGACTACCAGGTGCCGATCTTCCTCAAGATGGGGGCCACTCGACCGCGCTGGGATGTGGCGATTGCCGCCAAGGCCGGGGTTGACGTCATCGTCGTTGATGGCGCCGAAGGTGGCACCGGGGCCTCACCCGAACTGCTTATGGATCACACCGGTATCCCGACCATGTCGGCTATCCCCGCTGCGCGCGAAGCGCTGGAAGACTGCGGCAAAGCCGACGAAGTCAAACTGGTAGCGGCCGGCGGCATCCGCTCTGGCGCCGATGCAGCCAAGTGCCTGGCACTGGGTGCTGACGCGGTCATGGTTGGGCTGGGGTCGATGATCGCGCTGGGTTGCAACTCACCGCGCTACCTGGAGTCGTACCAAACCCTGGGCACCTCACCGGGCCGCTGCCACCACTGCCACACTGGCCTGTGTCCGGTCGGTGTAGCAACCCAGGACCCGGAACTGGAAAGCCGCGTAGACGTGGCGGCTGCCTCAGAGCGAGTGGCCCGCTACCTCACAGCGATGACCATGGAGATCTCGCTGCTGGCCAAGTCTTGCGGAAAATCCAGCGTGCACAACCTGGAAAAAGAAGATCTGCGGGCTCTGTCGACGGAGGCGTCCGCGTTTACCGGAGTAAAAATGGCCGGCATCGACAAACCGTTCACCTGGTAACGCGATCTTCTCTACCTGCCACAACGGAGAAACAGTGATGACTCCACAGGTGGATTCGATCAACTCCAACAGCGAACTGCCTGGCTCAACGGAAGTCGTCGTCATCGGTGGCGGCATCATCGGAGTTGCAACAGCACTGACCCTGGCAGAACGGGGCATAGCGGTGGTGTTGTGTGAGAAAGGCACGATTGCCGCTGAACAATCCTGTCGCAACTGGGGCTGGGTTCGGCAACAGGGCCGCGACCACCGTGAACTGCCACTTATGGTTGAGTCGACCAGGCTGTGGCAGGTGATGGATGCGCGGGTAGGCTCTGCCACTGGTTTTGTTCAGTGCGGCGTAATCTACCTTGAGGAAACCGAACAGGATCTCGCTGCCCGGGAAACATGGCTGGAAAATGCTCGCCCTTACGGCGTTGACTCGCGCGTGGTCTCCTCTGGAGAAGCAAACGAACTGTTGCCTGGCAGCACAAAAGGCTGGGCGGGCGCTCTTTACACCCGCTCGGACGGCCGGGCTGAGCCCGCGATGGCGGCCCCCGCGATGGCCCGGGCCGCACAGACACGGGGTGCAATCATCCTGGAGAACACCGCGGTCCGCGGTATAGAGACCATGGCTGGTGCAGTTTCCACTGTGATCACCGAGAAAGGTTCGCTAAATTGTTCTTCTGCTGTTCTGGCCGGCGGCGTCTGGTCCAGCCTTTTTTGCCGAAACCTCGACCTGACCCTGCCCCAACTCAGCGTGATTTCCTCGGTTCTGCGCACTCGGCCCATGCCCGATGGCCCTGAGCTCTCGGCCAGTGGCCCGGGCTTTTCTTTTCGCAAACGAATGGATGGGGGCTACTCTATTGCCGAATCCCGTGGCCCAACAATCGCTGAGATCGTTCCGAATTCCTTCCGTTTCGGCAAGATTTTTCTGCCGCTCGCCTGGCTGGCCAGACAACATTTACGACCCAGGCTCTCAAGCCGGTTCCTGGACGAGTGGCGGCAACCCGGGCACTGGCCCCTGGACGGAATCTCGCCTTTCGAGATGACCCGGATCCTGGACCCAGAACCGCCACCGGGCGTACTCGATAGAGTGCGCAAAAGCCTGGCCGCCACATTTCCCTTTTTTGACCAGTTGAAAATCGCCGCAAGCTGGGCGGGCTTGATCGATGCCACCCCCGACGCAATTCCGGTTATCTCCGCAGTCGACACTCTGCCGGGGCTGTTCCTGGCCACCGGTTTCTCCGGTCACGGTTTCGGGATAGGCCCGGCTGCCGGCCAACTCGCCGCTGACCTTGTTACCGGCAACACCCCGCTGATAGACCCGGCGCCTTTTCGCTTCTCCCGGTTCAGTGATGGCACACCCATCCGCCCCGTAGTCGCTCCTTGATTCTTGACAACATGACCCGGGATACCTCACCAGTTAGAGCCGAGCGCGACATACGTCAGCGGGTAAAAAACCTGAATCTGGACCTCGCCTCGATCGATGTCGTCCATAACATCTTTCGGGCATCGACGGCTATGCGAAACTGCTATGAACAGGAACTCCTGGTTCAGCACAACTTGACCTTTACCGGCTTTACCACGCTCTGGGTGTTGTGGGTCTGGGGATCCATGGAAGCCTACCAGTTGGCGGAAGAAGTGGGCATCTCCAAAAGTACCCTGACCGGCGCTGTGAAAACACTGGAACGCCTGAACCTGGCTGAGCGCCTGCCGCACGCACGGGACGGCCGCCGGATCATTGTACGGGCGACCCGCAAGGGTAAGTCTCTGGTACGCGCCCTGTATCCCCGATTCAATGCCCTGGAAAAAGAAATCACCAGCGATCTATCAAAAGGTGAAAAAGCCAAACTCGCCAAGGGATTGCGAATCCTGCTGCACACCCTGGAAAACAGGGATAAATAAATCACCCGGGGAGCCTGTTGAATCGGGACATCCTCGCGGGTACTCCGGGGCCTTTCAGATCGTAGTCACAAGTCCCGAATTACTTCTCTGGCTGCGTTACAACCCGGCGCCCCGGAGACTCCACCTCCGGGATGGGCCCCGGCGCCACACAGGTATAAACCCTGTATTGGTGCGCGGTAATCGGCGTAACCGGCCACCGGCCGCAGGCTGAATATCTGGTCCAGATCCAAAGCGCCGTGGAAAATATCACCACCGGGAAGCGCATAGTCCCTCTCCAGATCCAGCGGGCTCAACACCGAACGACCAATGACGGCTGTTTTCAGGTTAGGGGCATATTGGCAAATGGTATCGATGATCTGGTCGGCAACCTCCTCCTTGAGGTCGTCCCAACTTCTACCTTCGGACAGATCCGGGTTGAAGTGCTGGCAAAATAAACTGGCAACGTGAGCGCCTGCAGGCGCGAGGGAATCGTCAATAAGGGAGGGCATACACAGTGACACGATCGGTTTTCTCGCCCAACCGCCGTATTTCGCGTCATCGTAGGCACGTTCAAGGTACTCCAGTGAGTGGGCAATTTCGACAGTTCCCGTAATGAGGTCCAGGCCCTCGCCCGCCTTCAATCCATCAAAGACCGGCAACTCGCTGAGCGCGATATTCATGCGGAATGTGCCTGATCTACAGCGATAGCCCTCTATCGCCCGAACAAAGTCCGACTCGAGAGCCCCTCGGTCCACCAGATTCAGATACAGTATCCTGGGATTGACATTACCCACGACAGCGCGTGCCCGCACAACCGTGCCGTCTTCAAGAACAACGCCACAAGCGGCATGTTTTTCGACGATGACCTCGGCAACTGCCGCAGAGACCTGAATATCTACGCCTTTGTTTTGGGCCGATTTCGCCATTGCCTCAGAAATCGACCCCATCCCACCTATGGCGTGCCCCCATGCCCCAACGATGCCATTAACTTCGCCAAAGTACTTGTGCATCAATACGTAGGCAGAGCCTGGTGCATAAGGGCTGGCGAGATGCCCGACCACGCCCTCGAAAGCATAAACGCCTTTGAGGTTCTCAAATTCGAACCATTCGTTGAGGTAATCCCCCACACTCATGGTCATGAGGTCGGAAAATATCCTCTGGTATTTCAGCTCAAGTTTGCGCAGACGATTACCGATTTTGGCAGCGGAAAACAGGTCCTTCAGTCCACCGCCAAGATTGGGGGGTGTCTCTAACACAGTTGATCGGAGCACCAGCGAGGTCTTTTTCAATTCTTCGTGGAATTCGAGGTACCTCCCGGCATCATTTTTTGACACCGCGGAAATATTTTTTACCGCCTGATCCTTGTCCCGTGGCAAGGAAAGATAGCCACCATTTTGAAGAGGCGCAAAAGTACCTCCGCTACGGTCGACTATCTTTAGGCCGTACCTCGACAGTTCGAGGTCGTGGATTATCTGTGGCTGCAACAGGCTGACCGCGAAGGCGCAGGCTGAATTTCGAAATCCCGGGTGGAATTCTTCGGTCACCACCGAACCGCCCACCACGTCACGGCGCTCGAGAACCTTGACCTTGAGTCCTGCTTTTGCCAGATAGCCGGCACAAGTCAGGCCATTGTGGCCTGCGCCGATGATGACAACATCGTAAACCATTGGCTCGCTCACTTGATTGTTCCCGGCACAGTTGCAGCTACCGGCAAACTTTTTGCTCGAGCGGCATCACTAGCCGGATCAGTAGGCGCATTCCTACAAAGACCTACTGTTGCGTTTTGCTTGCCAAGATATTCTATGATGGCTCGTTAAGTGATTTCGTCGAGTGGGAAACTTTTTGCTTTACCGGTCATTCGATCCCGAATGGTCTTGAATTTACCATAAAATCTATGCTAGTTTGTGATCAGATAGTTCGAACGAGGTCTGCTCGGATA
>JASLLH010000022.1:888-20329 GCA_030747115.1 Arenicellales bacterium | reverse complement strand
GCACCGCCGTGCACCCCGGCCGAGGCGACATTGGCCAGCGCATCAGCTGCTACATTGGTGCCGACCGTTGACTTCCAGGTGACAGCGCCGCGCAGCGGGTAGTGAATAGACGCCGCCAGCATGGCCGCGGCAGCCGCCTCGCTGGCCGCGTTCTCGAAGTGCACGCCAAGTTCACGCCGGATTTGTGCGGCATCATTGAGCACGTCCATCATGTGCGAGATCGGTGAACCCTGATAACCGCCAATGTAAGAAACGCCGCTTTGCAGAAGGGCCTTGGCCACTGCCAGTACCCCTTCACCACGGAAGATTTCCCCGTCGCGATTACGAAGACTCTCTACCTCTTTGCTGAATGATCGTTCGGCCATTGTTAACCAGGCGTATTCCGAGCCGGTGAGTTATGCAGCATTTTATCTGTCGGTGGTGCGGGCTGTGTGCGATCGTGTTTTGGTCATGAACCATGGCGAGATCGTTGAAAGCGGATCATGTGCCGAGGTTTTTTCGCGCCCACGCCACTGCTATACCCGGGAGCCGATATCGGCCGTGCCCTTGTCCGACGTCGACGACAGATCGCTTGACGAGCATGGCTCTGGGAGACCTTAAAACGGGTGGCAATCATTGAATGAAGCGGTGCTCTGGCGGTTTTGCACTCGCAAACAGCCTTGAGTCGCCATTTCAGGCCAATTCATGGTAGATGCGACCAAACCGTTGATTAGCTGGGGATAATCGTCGGGTTTTTGCGATCCTGACCCCTTTTCGCTGATCGGGGGTCAAGGGGCCGGGCCTGGGGGCTCAGGGCCGGCGTCTCTTCTCGCGGGAGTCGGCTACTTGCCTGAAATCAGTTGACAAATATACCCTGAAACTTGTAGTGTAGCGACATACTGACTGGTCGGTATGGAACCAAAAATGACACTCACGCCCATGACCCAAACGCCTGCCGCGGCTGCCCGGATCCTGGCAGTGGCCGAGCCGATGTTTCTGGCGGCAAGTTACGCCGACGTAACTATGGATCAGATTGCCCGCAAGGCCGGACTGACCAAAGGTGGCCTGTACCATCATTTTGTCAGTAAGGAAGAGTTGTACCTGGAAATGATGCAGGCTGATCTTGCCGAGAAGCAAGAGCTGTTTGCGGCGGCGGCCCAATCCAGCGGCGACTGCCGTTCGAGATTGCGTTGCCTGACGCAAGCCTTTTTTCAGTTGCCCGACCACAAGCGCCAACTGATCAGCTTGATTCGGCGTAACAGCAATGTGCTGGGAGAGGCAGCGCGGATGCAGTTGATCAGCACCTACCAGCAGGCGCTGCCCGACCAGATTCTATCGATCATCAAGGACGCGATCGGCACCGGCGAAATACAGACCGGCGACGCCCGCCTGTTAGCGTGGTCATTCGTTGCCCTGGTGGAAACCGCGATCAGCGCCCACGGCGACCGGGTTCTGGAAGACCCTTCCGAGAAACTCGATTTCGTGCTGGATTTGTTTTTTCGGGGCGCACAAGGCCCACAAGATAGCGACCTGTGCCAGGCGCTCGCCAACAGCCCCGGAACCGATTCGGTTCCGGGGCTGGCTACAGCGACACCGGCAAGCTATAGCGGCACTGGCGTCTTTCCCGAGTGGCAAGGCCAGGATCTGGATGACATGCTGCTGGCCTGCCGCGACCTGGTCGAGGATGGCGACTTTCCAACGGTACAGCGCTGGCGGGATGGGGGTGGCCGGGTGTTGGGCCATTTTCAGGTCTATTTTCCCGAGGAGATCGCGCATGCCGCCGGGCTGTTGCCCTTCAAGTTGCGCGGCGCTCCGGTTGAACCCGACCATGCAGATTCTCGTTTCGGCTCGTACCTGTGTTCTATCCTCAAGACATCGCTGGAACTGGTATTGAGCGGCAGGGTGGAACTGGACATGTTTGTGACTCACCCGATCTGCGATGCAGCCCGCAATCTTGCCCCGGTCTGGGAGCGCAACAGTGAGCATCCCTGCCAGATCCTGTATCTGCCGCAAAATGCCAACTCGGCCGACAGCGCGCGTTACCTGCGCAACGAGTACGCGCGGCTAATGGAAGTGATCGAGCAGGTTGCCGGCACTACGATCACCGAGGACGACCTGCGCAGTTCAATTGAACTGTTCAACCGCAATCGAGCCCTGATCCGGCAGCTGTACGACATCAAGCGTGAGACACCCTGGCTGTTAAACGCCGAGGATGCCTATTGCCTGGTATCGGTGGGAGGAATGGTGCCGCGCGAGGAGCACAACGCCTTGCTTGAGACGGTGCTGCCGATGATCCGGGAGCGGGCTGACAGGAACCAGGAGGACCGGGTCCGGGTGGTATTCGAGGGCGGTTTCTGCGAGCAGCCACCGTTGGATCTGATCCGTATGGTCGGTCGCTCGTGTTACGTCGTCGACGATGATTTCCTGATCGGACTGCGCTGGATTCTTGAAGACGTGCCGAGCACGGGTGATCCGCTGCAGCAGCTGGCCGAAGCCTACCTGGAAAAGTCATCCTACAGCCCGGTGCAGCACGACTTGCGCAAGCCCAAGGAAAAGATGCTCAAAGAACGGATCAGCAGCTCAAAAGCTGATGCCGCCATCATTACCGCGGCCAAGATGTGCGAGCCGGGACTGGAGGAACAGGTCTGCTATACCCGCTCGCTGGACGAGGACGATATCGGGTATTTCGTCAGTGAGTTCGAGGAGAACATGACGAGTTTTGATCACCTGGGCCTGCAGATCGAGACATTCATGGAGAACCTGATGTACCAGTGAGCTTGGCGAATTGCCGGAGCGAGGAGAGATAGCAATGGGACAGGACAGCGAAAACGAAATCGTAGGGCGCGGTACCCGGGACGGGGCCGAACTTTTCAGGCAGTGGTTCTCCTCATTAGGCGAGACTGCCGAGCAGGGAGCACAGTGTGCCTACGTGTTTGTCATGGGCAGTATGAACGAGATCCTAAAGGCTTTCGATCTGCCGGTGGTGTTTCCTGAGATCAATTCGCTACAGACCGCGGTACGGCGGGTGGCCCACGAGTACCTCAACGAGGCTGAGGATTATGGTTACTCGCCCGACATCTGTGGCTATGTCAAAGCCGACGTGGCCGTGCAGTTGCGCAATGGCGAACACCCGATGGGCAGGATTCCCAAGCCTTCCCTGGCCGTTTACACCAATGCCTGCAACACCTATATCAAGTGGGCGGAGATCTGGGAGCGCATGTACCAGATCCCGATTTTCACACTGGACGTACCGGGCAGTCGCGAGGGTGGGGTGCACACCGGCCCGGGTGACCGGTCGTTCGAGAACGATCGCAGTTATGTCGAGGCCCAGGTGCACGAACTGATCACCCTGTGTGAGGAAGTAACCGGCCGCAAGTTCGACATTGACAAACTGCGCGAGGTCCTTGGCTATGCCAACGACGTGGCCAGCAGTTGGCAACGGGTGCTGGAACTGAATGCCAGTCGACCTTCGGTGTTCAACGCGGTCACTGAGGGTACTGTCTACCTGGGTGTCGCCAACGGTTTTCGCGGCACCGAAACGGGTAGTCGATACTTCAAGGAACTGGTCGAGGAGATGGAATACAAATCGGCGAACGGTGTCGGCACCCTAACGGATGAAAAATACCGACTGATCTTTGTCGGTGTGCCCTGTTACCCGATTTTCCGGCGCTTTAACGAGATGTTCTCGGACTGGGGTGGCACCTTCGTCAATTCGACCTATCTGTGGTTTGCCTCCGGCGGCACCAACCGGGGCTTCCAGTACGATCTGCAGCGCCCGGTCGAGAGCCTGGCCGAAGGCGTACTGCTCAGTGTGCGCGATGCCATGGACAGCATGTTCCACCAGAGTTACATGGTCGAGGACATGATCAACGATATGCATGTGGATGGCGTGGTTTATCACCCGATCAAGAGTTGTCGCACGGTCTCCACCGGCCTGGCCGACAGCCGGCGCTACCTGATGGAGAAGTGTGACGTGCCCTCGTTATTTCTGGAGTCGGACATGATGGACAAACGCGTCGTTTCCGAAGCGCAGATGAAAAACCGGATAGACGCGTTCTTCGAGGGCCTTGCATCGCGTCGTAGCCAGCAGGCCGCGGCCTGAACCAGTAGAGGAAGCAAGACATGGCGTATGCAGCAGGCGTAGATGTGGGTTCGACCCAGAGCAAAGCCGCGATCGTTGATGAGAACGGCAACCTGGTCGCGACCGCTCTTGATGAAACCGGGGCGAATGTGGTGCAGGCAGCCGAGAAGGTCTACGAGCAGGCCCTGCGCAGCGCAAACCTGCGCGAGGAAGAGATCGACTACGTGATCGGTACCGGTTACGGTCGTTACAAGGTCACCTTCGGTAACGCCCAGGTTACCGAGATCAGTTGTCATGGACGGGGCGCGGTAAAGATGTTTCCCGAAACCCGTACGGTAATCGACATGGGCGGTCAGGATACCAAAGCGATCAGTGTCAGCCCCGATGGTGAGATCAATGATTTCTGCATGAATGACAAGTGTGCTGCCGGGACCGGCCGTTTTCTGGGGGCGGCCGCAGTTGCCTTGGACCTGCCGCTGGACGAGTTGGGCCCCACGGCCTTGAAGTCGGATAAGCCCGTGCGTATCAGTACCACCTGCACGGTATTTGCCGAGTCAGAGGTTTTGTCCTGGCTGGGCAAAGGAAAAAAACTCCCCGACATCCTCTGGGGGGTGCACCAGTCCATAGCCACTCGCACCATTGCTTTGGTTCGGCGGGTCGGTCTGGAGGAGAAAATTACTTTCACCGGCGGGGTGACCCTTAACGTGGCTATGGTCAAGGCGCTGGAAGATCGGCTCGGCACCCGCTTGAACGTGAGTGAGCAGGCCCATTACATCGGCGCGCTCGGGGCCGCGCTTTTTGCTCTGGACCATATCCTGGAGAGCCGCAAGCCTGCAGCCAAGGCGGGGGTAGCCTGATGGACTGTACTGCAGGTATCGACGTAGGTTCGACCTACACCAAGTGCGTAGTACTCTCGGCCGACGGCGAGATTATCGGCCGAACGTTGTACCCGACAGGATTCAAGTTGGGAGAAGTGTCGAGCAAGGTGTTGGCTGAGACCCTGACAGACTGCGGACTCAAGCGTGAGGATATCGGTTATGTGATTTCCACAGGCTTCGGTCGCCACCAGGTAAAGGACAAGGATGCAGCCGTGACCGATCTCACGGCCGGTGCCCGCGGCACTGCGTTCTTTTTTCCCGATACACGCACCATACTCGACATCGGCGGCCAAACCATGAAAGCGAGCCGAGTCGATGAGAACACCAAAGTGCACTCATTCCGGCTCAACGACAAATGTGCGGCTGGGACCGGCGCTTTCCTGGAAAAAACTGCCCATTACATGGGCTTCAAGACCGAGGACATCGGACCGTTGTTGGTCACCTCACGGCAGTCAGTCCCCATATCGGGGGTGTGCGCGGTGTTTGCCGAATCGGAAGTGATTAATCACCTGTCCCAGGGTACTGCACCAGCAGATATCATGCAGGGTGCTATATCGTCCCTGATCAAGAGATCGGTTCAGTTAATGAAGCGGGTTCGTGCCGAACCCGGATATACCCTGGTCGGTGGCTTACTGCGGTTCCGGACCATGGTCGATGAGGTGCAGGACAAGCTTGGTCACGAAGTCAATGTTCCCGATGGTGATTTGGTTCAGTTCGCGGCTGCACTCGGTGCGGCAGTACTGGGGCACGGCCGGATGCAGCAACTGGGAACAGGCAGCGGACTATCGGTTGGCGCCAGTGCCGCCTGAACAGGCCAGTGCCGCCGGCTGTTGCAGTCCAGGTACGGCAGCGACGGATGTTCCCGAGTCCAGCGCCATCACGGCCGACCCGGCCCTCACTGCCCGCGGCTGGGTGAAACGGTACCTGGCCGACCCGGCAAGGGCTGGTGAGGCGCGCGAACTGTACTCGGCCCTTGGCTACGAGGTGCTGGAACAGCAGCTGGACCCCCAAGACTTCCCCTTGGCTTGTGGCGATTGCCCTTCAGTAGTCTGTCGTGGTTACGTTATGATCTACACTCGCAGGTAGTAATCATAGATTAAGCCGAGTTTGAGCTCATGACCGACGTGATGGACATTACCAGGGTGCGGGTGTCCTGCAAGGACTGCTCCCTCGCCGAGTTGTGTTTGCCTCGAGGCCTCGACGCCAAGGATCTACAGCGCTTCGAGGAAGTGGTTGGGCAGAAGCCACCGTTGAAAAAGGGCGAGATTATTTACCACGCCGGGGATGATTTCCGGGCCCTTTTTGCGGTCAAGTCAGGCTCACTCAAGATCATCATGTCGCCACCGGACGGGGAAGAACAGATTATCGGCTTCTCCATGCCGGGTGAGTTGTTCGGATTCGACGGTATCGAGGATGTTCATTCATGTTCGGCAGTAGCATTGGAGCGCACCAACATCTGTGAACTGCCGCTGGATGCAGTCAGCGACATTGCCCGCGAGATTCCTAGCCTCAATCGTGAGCTGTACAAGGTGATGGCGAACGAGATCAGTACTGACCAGTCGATGTTGCTGCTGCTAGCCCGGCGTAGCGCCGAGGACCGGCTGGCGGCATTTCTGCTCAGTTTGTCGCGCCGATTCAGCAGCCGCGGCTTCTCTGAAACGGACTTTGTATTGTCCATGCCCCGCCACGACATCGCCAACTACCTCGGGCTCGCCATTGAGACCATCAGTCGTTTGTTCAGCCGCTTGGCTGAAGAGAATGTGGTTTCGACTAACGGGCGTAAGGTCAGGATTCACAGTCTTGACAGGCTGCGCCAACGGGTCGGCGACTGCGGGGGTAATACCGCGAATGCACGCAGCCACGCCTGATCTATGAACTGATCTCTGATTTGGTTCAGATTACCCGTGAGTGTCGTGGTCGGCCGGGTGTGTGGCCCAGGTAGCAGTCAAACACCATGCAGATATTGCGCAGCAGGAAACGCCCGGCTGAACTGACTTCGACCAGGTCGTCGTTTTTTACTGTCAGCAGACCATCACTGGCCATCGGCTGGAGATTAGCCAGTTCCGCCTCAAAGTAATCTTCCTGGTCGATGTGGTGGGCTTTCAGTACCTGGCGCAGGCTGACTTGCCCAAAGCACATCAGTTGTTCGATTACGCTGCGCCGCAACTCGTCATCTCTGGTCAATTCAATCCCACGGATCGTCGCCAGATGGCCGGCGTCCAGGTCGGCCTGGTAAGCGTGCAGGTCTTTGTGGTTCTGGCTGTAGGACCTTCCTACCTGGCTGATGGCACTCACTCCCAGGCCGATCAGGTCACTGTTGGCGTGGGTGGAGTAGCCCTGGAAGTTGCGATGCAAGGTGCCGTCGCGCTGGGAACGGGAGAGCAGGTCGTCTGGGCGGGCAAAATGATCCATCCCGATGTAGACGTAGCCGGCACCGGTTAGGCGCTCGACCGAGGTATCAAGAATACGCAGTTTTTCCTCGCTGTCTGGCAGGTCTTTCTCGTGAATCCGCTGCTGGGGCGCAAACAGGCTCGGTAGGTGAGCGTAGTTGAAGATGGATAACCGGTCCGGCAGCACCTCAAGAACCTCATCGAGCGTGCGGCTGAAACTGGCGACGCTCTGAAAAGGCAGTCCATAGATGAGATCCACGTTGGTAGAGCGAAAGCCCCGGCTGCGCGCATATTGGAGCAGTTGGATGGTGTCTTCCCGGGGCTGGATGCGGTGGACGGCTTGCTGGACCACAGGGTCGAAATCCTGTACCCCGAGGCTGATCCGGTTAAATCCAGCCTGTTGCAGGCGCTCCAGGGTATCGGTCGAAACCGTTCGTGGATCGATCTCGATGGAGTAGTCGCGGGTATTATCCTCGGTCAGGCGGAAGTGTCGGTCGATGTGTGCAACCAGGCGCTCGAGTTGTTCGGCACTCAAGAAAGTAGGTGTACCCCCACCGAAATGCATCTGTACGACCGGCCGGCCGTTGTCGAGCAATTCACCCTGAAGTTCGATCTCATGACATAAACGCTCGAGGTAGTCGACTCCCTTGTCGACGTTCTTGGTGACGACCTTATTACAGGCGCAATAAAAGCACAGGGTCGAGCAGAAAGGTATATGCAGGTACAGTGACAGCGGCCGTGGGTCGGACTCCTCGTTGCTCAGCCGGGCAAATTGCCGGTAGCGCTCTTCGGTGAAGTCCCCGCTGAACTGGACCGCGGTGGGGTAGGAAGTGTAACGTGGCCCCGCCGTGTCGTAGCGACGGATGAGGTCCGGGTCGAATACGCAACTCGATGCTTCGGCAGGTACGGCCATATGGCGTGGTGGCTTGAGTAAAGAAAATAGATAGTGGTGATGTTAGCTGAGCGGCCAGAGTTAATTTAGAGGCTGCATGCCAGGCGATTTTGATCTGAATCAGGTACCTTGTGCAAACATCCGCGCTGCGGGTCCATCGTTTTTTCTTTCCGGGGACGGTGATGGATTTCGACGCTCCCGGGTGCGTGCCCAGGAATCGCGCAAGGACACCGTGCGGTTGAAGACCGGTCGGGCGTCACTGGAATCTGGATCCACACAGAAATAGCCAAGGCGTTCGAACTGGAAGGTAGTGCCAGCCGGGTGAGCGGCAAGGCTGGGCTCGATACAGGCATCCGTCACCGTCACCAGCGAGCGGTCGTTGAGGGTTTGGTGAAAGTCGGCGTTCTTGCCGGGCCGAGGATCGGGCACGGTAAACAAGCGGTCATACAAGCGGACTTCGGCAGTGACTGCATGGCGTGCGCAGACCCAGTGCAGGGCGCCCTTGACCTTACGGCCATCGGGAGCGTTGCCACCATAGCTGTCAGGGTCATAGGTGCAGTGAACTTCGATCACACGGCCAGCGCTGTCATGCACGATCTCAGTACAGGTAACGAGATAAGCCCAGCGTAGCCGAACTTCACGACCCGGTGCCAGCCGGAAGAACTTGTGTGGCGGGTTTTCAAGAAAATCATCCTGCTCGATATAAATCTCCCGGCTAAATGGCACCGTGCGTGAACCCATGGTGGGATTAGCGGGATGGTTGGCTGCCTCGAACTGTTCGACCTGTTCGGGCGGGTAGTTATCGATGATCAGTTTGAGCGGCCGAATAACAGCGAAGGCGCGTGCTGTGACGCGGTCCAGGTCCTCGCGCACACAGTTTTCCAGCACGCTCAACTCAACTCGCTGCTCGTTGCGGGTGACGCCGATGCGGTTGCAGAAGTCGCGCAGCGATGCAGGAGAGTAGCCGCGCCGGCGCATCCCAGAGAGAGTTGGCATGCGGGGGTCATCCCAGCCCCGGACCAGGCTATCGTTGACCAGGGTAGTCAGGAAACGCTTACTCATCACCGTGTGGTCAAGTTCCAGGCGTGAGAACTCGGTTTGGCGTGGCCGCATAGGCACAGTAACGTTGTCGAGCACCCAGTCGTACAGTGCTCGGTGGTCCTCAAACTCCAGAGTACACAGGGAATGAGTCACTCCCTCAATAGCATCCGACAGGGGGTGGGTGAAGTCGTACATTGGATAGATACACCAGGCATCACCTGTGTTGTGGTGTCGCTGGTGGCGGATTCGATACAAGGTGGGATCGCGCAAGTTCATGTTGGGTGAAGCCATGTCGATTTTGGCTCGCAGTACCCGGCTGCCGTCCAGGAACTCACCGCTGCGCATGCGGGTAAATAAGTCCAGGTTTTCGGCGACGCTGCGGTCACGGTAGGGGCTGTTACTGCCTGACTCGGTTAGGGTGCCACGCGCGGCGCGGATTTCTTCGGCCGAAAGATCGCATACGTAAGCCCTGTTGTGGTTGATTAGCTCGATTGCCCAGTCATAGAGTTGCTCGAAATAATCAGAAGCGTTTCGCAGACGGTCGCCCCAGTCAAAGCCCAGCCAGCGCACATCTTCCTTGATGGCTTCGACATACTCCGGGCTCTCCCGGTCCGGGTTGGTGTCGTCAAAGCGCAGCAAGCAGTGGCCGGAAAAAATTTGGGCCAGGCCGAAATTAAGGCAGACCGACTTGGCATGGCCTATGTGCAGGTAACCATTGGGCTCTGGCGGGAAGCGGGTGACGATGCCCTCGGAATATTTCCCCGCTGCCAGGTCGGTCTCGATCATCTGGCGGATGAAGTTGGTGGGTGCTTGTACGCTGTCCTGGTCGGCCATGAATGGGTCTATATCGGGTAACTTCGGGTGCGATCGAGATGCGTATTCTAACTGGGGGCAGTACGCCGGGTTTTTATTGCGCCAGTTGTTCCAGCGCTAGGGTCAGCAGCCTAGATCCGGGATCTGCAAGGGTCTCGATAACGCTAAAGTGGTTGGCCCCGGCAATCGGCGCGAGTATCGTGTTTGCGCCATGTCGGCCCCAGGCCGCAGCTAATTCTCGGCTCTGGCGCTCGAATTCCTCACTCTCGCTTGTTCCCCAGGCGAGCACCAGGTCGATCTGATGACCCGGCACCCGGTGCACTGGGCTACAGTCGTAGGCGCCCACCGGATCAAGGCCAAGGGCGCGGTTGATACCAGTGAACTGCAGGGGAGTCAGGTCATAGATGCCCGAAACGAGTACGCCCCGGGTGACCGGCTGCCGGGCTAGGCCAGCCGCGATAGCGCCCCAGTCGGTGGCCAGTAACTCAGCGGCCAAGTGGGCGCCCGCCGAATGCCCGCCGATCTGAACCCGGGTGTTATCGATGTCGTAACGAGGTGCCGCCGCCCACAACCGAGCCAAAGCCTCGCGAACAGACGCTGTAATCTCCGGCAATCGGACTTCCGGGCACAGTGGGTAGTTGACGACCGCCGCTGCGACGCCAGCATCGAGCAGGCCGCGGATGAACAGCCGAGTCTCCAGCTTATCCATCGCTTGCCAGTAACCGCCGTGCAGGAAAAAGTGCAGCGGCGGGGCTGTGACCGCAGGAACGAACAGATCCATCGACTCCCAGGGTGAATCCCCGTAGACGATAACGTCCGTAAGTCGTTCGCTCAGGACTTCGCCCTGCTGCCGCCAGCGCTCGAAATACGCCAGTGCGTCAGGCACCGTGGCACGCGGGCTGTAGAGCCGGTCGAGCTCAACTGCGCTATAGCCTCGGTATACGGGCTTGGTCGGCACTGCTACCGGCACCAGTGCCAGCGCAGAAACGGCGACCGCGCCGTTCTCCGGGATACCGGTCGTGCAAACATGAACCCGCGGCAGTCCCCCGCCGAGCACCTCGCGACAGGTCAGTTCCAGCCAACGGCTATCCAGTTCAGTAGCACAGAGCTCACGCAGGTGAATGACCAGTTTCTCCAGGTGCTGCGGGCCGGTGCCTTGCGCCACCAGTTGCCGGAGCAGATCAGCCAGACTAGAGCGCAGCTGCACATACAAAGTGGCACTGCGCTGACTGCAGCATAACCCGTGTATGGATACTGCCCGGTGGCCTTTCGGAACGGGCAGTGCCAGATCCGGAGGGCCCCTGGTCAGGATTACTTCCATGGAACGCCGGGATCAGTTACCGGCAACGGAGCGGCTGAGAAAGTCGATCAGACGAGCAATCGGCGATAGTGGCTGCACGGGGCCCCGTGACACGGGGCCCCGACAAGTCACAGGCCATCAAGGCCGCTGAGCACCCCAACTACCACTTGGTTGGCGTGGACAGTGATGAGGGCTGGCTGGCAAAGTAGGCGGCTACGTCCTGCATGTCGGTATCGCTCAGGGCGGTGACCAGACCTTTCATGATGGCGTTGTTGCGGCTGCCTGACTTGTAGCCGGCCAGGGCATAGACTATGAAATCCGGGTACTGTCCGGCGAGTACCGGGTACTGCGGAGTCAGCGGTTTGCCGCCGCCTGGACCATGACAGGGTATGCAGGCCTGCGCTTTTTGCTCACCCGCGGCCGCATTGCCCTTGCCTTTCTCCCCGTCGTTGGCAGCGGCTAGACCGCTTAGGTAGGCCGCGATGTCAGTTATGGTCTGGTTGCTGAGGGTATTCGCCTGGGCCTGCATGGTAGGGTGGCTGCGGCCCCCCGACTGGTATGCCTGCAGCGCGATGGCCAAGTACTCGGCCTGCTGCCCGCCAAGTTTGGGGACCCGAAAAGGCGGGTAGGTGTTGCGCAAGCCCGGAGCACCGTGGCAACCCATACAGGTGGCAGCGGCCGCCCGGCCAGAATCGACATCTCCTGCAGCGTGAACGGGCAGTGCAGTTACCGCAACAAGCAGGCCGACTACCAGTAACGACTGAATTTTCATTGTTTGGCTTCTCTATGAATTTCGTGGAGCGCGAACTTTAGGCAACCGCTGTGACCGATGCAACTGAAATCCCCGGGAAATCTTGCCCGGCAACGGTCAGTGGCGCTGCAGGACCAGGGCCAGTTCTTTGAGGCCGCTGGGATGGGCGATGAAAGTCTCCAGGTTCTCTGGCCAGTACCAACGGGAAACCGGAAACAGCCGTTGTAGAGTCAGTAGATCGCAATGCCAGGGCGGACCCCCGGGCCGACCGGTCTGCATGAATAGGCCCAGCAGCAACCCACCCGGCTGCAGCCATCGCGCCAGGGCGTTGGTATAGACTTGCCACTGAGCTGGGGGTAGAGCACACAGGGCGGTCTGCTCGTAGATCAGTTCGAAGGTGTTGCCGGGGGTGGGTTCCCAGGTGAGCAGATCTGCGACTTGGGTGTCGGCGCTGAGATCAGTTGCCTCAAGTTGCCTTTGCAGGTCGGTAATCACACCGGGGACGATGTCTATGGCGGTAACCTCGTAACCCATCCGGCACAGCGCTATCACCTCGTGACCACGCCCGCAGGCCGGGACCAGCACCTGCGCCGGCGGCGGCTTAAGGGCTGGCAGCCACTTCGCCAGCGCCGGGCTGGGGTCACCCCGGTCCCAGGGTGTGTGTCCGGTATGGTAGCGGTCCGCCCACACAATTTGTTGATTTGGCTCAACAGACATGCTAGTGATCGTACTGTAACCTGTAGGTAAACTGCAGGCTGTTTGTTTAGGCGGGCCGGCGGCAGCGGCTCTTTTAGGTCCAAGGAGGAATCAGAAATGGAGTATCAGACGGGCGATATACGCAACGTGGCTTTTACCGGCCACGCCGGCGCCGGTAAGACCACGTTGCTCGAGAGCATACTGGCGCAGGCTGGCGCCATCAAGTCAGCCGGTGCGGTGGAGAAGGGCACCACGGTTTGCGATTACGACGAGTTGGAAAAAAAACACGGCCATTCCTTGGTTGCGACCCTGGCTGGGTTTGACTACCAGGACACTCACATCAATCTTCTGGATACCCCCGGTTACCCCGATTTTGTCGGCGCCGCGCTCAGTGTTCTGCCAGCGGTGGAGACGGTGGCCGTGATCATCAATGCCCAACAGGGGGTGGAGAGCAGCAGCCGGCGCATGATGGACTGGGCGCGGGAGCAGGAACAGTGCCGGATGGTGATCATCAACCGCATCGATGCAGAAGATATCGACCTTGAAGTTGTTTATGCACAGGTCCGCGAGATATTCGGTAAGGAGTGCCTGGCTGTTAATCTGCCTTCTGCCGGTGGTACCGAGGCCCTGGATTGCTTTTTCAAGACCGAGGGTGAATCGTCCTTTTCCTCTGTGGATGAGGCCCATACTGCGATCGTTGATCAGGCTGTCGAGATAGACGACGACTTAATGACGCTGTACCTGGACCAGGGTGAAGTATCGGCAGACCAGTTGCACGACGCGTTTGAACAGGCCATGCGCGAAGGCCATTTGGTACCAGTGTGTTTTACCTCGGCTCACTCGGGTGCCGGTGTCCCCGAGCTGTTGGATTTCTTCGTGCGTTTGCTGCCGAATCCCAGTGAAGGCAATCCACCGCACTTTCTCAATGGTCGCGGTGACGATGCCCAGCCGGTTGCAGTGAGTCCGGACCCGGCCCAGCATGCACTGGCTCATGTATTCAAGGTGTCTTTTGATCCTTTCGTTGGTCGCCAGGCCCTGTTTCGCCTGCACCAGGGCACAGTGCGCAAAGACGGCCAGTTGTTCGTCGGCGATGCTCGCAAGCCGCTCAAAGTCGGCACCTTGATGGTGCCTTTTGGCAAGGAGGGGGCGGAAAGAACCTGCGCTGTACCCGGTGACATCGTCCAGGTATCCAAGGTCGAGGGACTCTCCTATGACGACGTGTTGCACGACTCCCACGACGAAGATCTCATCCACCTGCAGCCTTTGCCGCTGCCGGCACCGATGGTGGGTGTGTCGATTTCACCGAAGAGCCGCGGCGACGAACAAAAGATCGCAGATGTGCTGGCGCGGCTGACGGTTGCCGACCCCTGTCTGCGGGTAGAGCGTGACCCGGTAGCCAACGAAACCGTGTTGCGTGGAATGGGCGACCTGCACCTGCGTGTTGCGGTCGAGCGCATGGCAGAACAATATGGCGTGCAGGTCACCACCAAGGTACCAACCATCCCCTACCGGGAAACCATCGCTAAGCCGGCCGAGGGACATTGTCGGCATAAGAAGCAAACCGGTGGTGCCGGGCAGTTCGGCGAAGTATTCCTCAAGGTGGAACCGTTGCCTCGCGGCAGCGGTTTCGAGTTCGTCAACAAGATCGTGGGTGGGGTCATTCCGGCACAGTTCATCCCTGCAGTCGAAAAGGGTGTTCAGAGTGTGCTCGATGGCGGTGCCGTAGCCGGCTTCCCGATGCAGGACCTGCGCGTTACCGTATATGACGGTAAACACCACGCGGTCGATTCCAAAGAGGTCGCTTTTGTCGCCGCGGGCCGCAAGGCGTTCCTCGATGCTGTTGGCAAAGCCAAGCCGGCAATACTTGAGCCGGTGGTCAATCTTGAGGTAGTGGTTCCGGAGGGTAACATGGGGGATATCACTGGTGATCTGTCCAGTCGTCGTGGGCGGGTAATGAGCACCGACGCACTACCGGGCTCGCGCTTGAGTATCCGTGGGCAGGTGCCGTTGGCCGAAATGGGGGATTACCAGTCCCGGGTTAAGTCCATGACCGGCGGCGAAGGCCATTACACCATGGAATTTGCTGACTACGAGCCGGCGCCGGGCGGGGATCAGAAACGCCTGATCGCGGCCTTTCAGCAACCGGCAGAAGAGTGAAAGCCAAGCCAGGCTGGTAGCAGCGCGGTGCTATACTCCGCGCCCATTTCCAGCATAGGGATGCCGGAAAACTTACCCGCGAGGCGCAACGGTGCATAGAAAAAAGACCGACGATCTTCGGATCGTCGAGATCAAGGACGTTGCCAATCCGGCCACGGTCATCGAGGAGTTCCCGATCACCGACCAGGTGGCCGACCTGGTTTTAGCCGCCCGCCACGACATTCACCGGATACTGCATGGCGAAGACGATCGCCTGGTGGTGGTTGTTGGCCCTTGCTCGATCCACGACCCGGAGGCAGCGCTGGAGTATGCCGGGCGCCTGGCCGCACTGCGTCCTGCTTATGCCGATCAACTGCTGCTGGTCATGCGCGTGTATTTCGAGAAACCCCGGACCACGGTCGGCTGGAAGGGTTTCATCAATGATCCCGGCCTGGACGGTTCGTTCGACATCAATCGTGGCTTACGTTGGGCCCGCAAACTGTTACTCGATATCAACAGCCAAGGCGTGCCGGCCGGCACCGAGTACCTGGACTTGCTGACACCCCAGTACTTGGCCGATCTCATCGGCTGGGGGGCGATTGGCGCCCGCACCACCGAGAGCCAGCTGCACCGGGAGATGGCCTCGGGCCTGTCTTGCCCGGTGGGCTTCAAGAATGGTACCGACGGCAATCTCAAGATCGCGGTCGACGCGGTCGGCGCGGCGCAGCATCCGCATCACTTCCTGACCCTGACCAAGAATGGGCACTCTGCGATCTTCACGACCGGCGGCAACGATGATGGTCATCTGATCCTGCGCGGCGGCACCGAGCCCAATTACGACGCGCAAAGTGTTGGCCGAGCGGCGGATCTGATGTCTACCGCGGGACTCGCACCGTGCCTGATGATCGATTTCAGCCATGCCAACAGTGGTAAAGACCCTACCCGGCAGTACCAGGTGGCAGAGGACGTCTGCTGCCAACTTGCCGGCGGCGAACGCCGGGTGATTGGGGTCATGATCGAAAGCCACCTGGCGGCAGGGCACCAGCAGATAATGCCGGGCCAACCGCTCACCTACGGCCAGAGCATTACCGATGCCTGTATAGGTTGGGATGACACTGAGGGCCTGTTGCAACGCCTGGCCAATGCCGTGAGCGAACGACGCGGACAGAACAAGCCGGCGTACCAGTCGACTGGCTGAGCACGGGCGCCGCCAGGTCCGGTGTGTAGCCTGGCTATTTATGCAGTGATCAAAAATTTTGTTTAGGCCACGCGATTGACGGTGCTACTGTCTGCATCGTGATCAGTAAGCCCAGGGCGGTCTGTTTGGTTAGACCAGCTCCCTCTACTACGCGGTAGGCAAAGTAATCGGTGCGACAACGCTTAGGATTCAGGAGACCCATCACATGATCAAGCCACACGGCTCGGACACTCTTAATCCTCTGTTGGTCGAGGATCCGGGCCAGCGCACGGCGCTGACAGTCGAAGCCAAACAGTTGCCCTACCTTGTTCTTAACTCGGCCGCTGCCGCCAACGCGGTGATGCTGGGTGCGGGTTATTTCAACCCGCTAAGGGGTTTCATGAGCAAAGCCGATGCGCTAAGCGTAGCCGGCGACTTACGTACTGCCGGCGGACTCTTCTGGCCAGTGCCAGTACTCAACTTGACCAGTGATGGCCACAGCATCATGCCGGGCTCGCGTATTGCCTTGCGCGATCCTAACATCGAAGGTGATCCCGTGGTTGCCATACAGGAGGTGGCTGCAGTCGAGGAGTTAACCAACGAGGAGATCGATTTCATCACCGCCAAGGTATACCGCACCAGCGACCACCGGCATCCCGGGGTCACCACCTTCGCCTCACTCGGCAAGTTCGTTGTGTCCGGCCCGATCCGGGTGCTGAACTTCAGCTACTTCGAGCAGGACTTTGCCGGGACCTTTCGCACAGCCGGCCAGATCCGTGATGAGATCGCGCAGCGGGGATGGCAGAAGGTGGTAGCTTTTCAGACTCGCAACCCTATGCACCGGGCCCACGAGGAGTTGTGCAAGATGGCAAGCGAAGCGGTCGGCGCCGATGGCGTTCTTATTCACATGCTGTTGGGCAAGCTCAAACCAGGTGACATCCCGGCCGAGGTGCGCGATGCCGCGATCCGCAAGATGGTAGAGCTCTATTTTCCGCCCAATTCGGTCATGATCGCGGGGTATGGTTTTGACATGCTTTACGCCGGGCCCCGTGAGGCCGTGTTGCACGCATTATTCCGCCAGAACTCGGGCTGTACCCACCTCATTGTTGGACGCGACCATGCGGGTGTGGGTGAGTACTACGGTGCTTTTGATGCCCAGGTCATCTTCGATGAGGAAGTGCCGCCAGGAGCACTCGAGATCGAGATCTTTCGCGCCGATCACACCGCTTTTTCCAGAAAACTGAACAAGGTGGTGATGATGCGTGATGTATCCGACCACACCAAGGAGGATTTCGTTCTGCTCTCTGGTACCCGGGTGCGGGCAATGTTGGCCGCCGGCGAGGAGTTGCCGGGCGAGTTTGCCCGGCCCGAGGTCGCCCAGATCCTGAGGGATTACTACCGCAGCCAGGCAGAGAAGGTCGCCTGACCGGTCAGGTTACTGTCGAACAACAACTCGGGCATGTCGTTGTGGCTCGTGGGCCGCTGTTGTTACCGGCACGAGCGGCCGGGCAAAGCGGTCAGAGACTCTCAAAGAGTTCAGAGCCCTTCGAACTGGTCCACTGGGATGCTTTCGTTCTCCAGCATTACCGGGATGTCATCATCGATACGGTAAATCCGCTGGCGGTTTTGCGTGATCAGGCCTTCGCTGAGCGGCGTTGCTACCGGGCTGTCGTCGGCAGTAGTGATTTCGCCCCGACCAATGGCTGCGTTGATAACAACTAACTGCTCGCTGGAAAGAACAAAGACTGGCTGCTTGCTGACTGGGCAGCACAGGATTTCCAGCAGTTTTCTGTCAATGGGCATGGGGTGGCTTAACCTAGTCGCAGTGCGCTAGCGACGGTCTGCGAAGCGCTGAGTATACTCTGCGCCGGTCAGTCTACGCAGAAGCAGCGAGGCCGGCCTCCAAAGCAGGCAAACCAGGCGATTATGGCTTCAGGCTCCAGAACGGCGGTACTTGCGGCGATTGGCGGTAACGCCGTTCTCACCGTGCTCAAGTTCACGGCAGCACTTGTCACCCACTCGGCCGCCATGATGAACGAGGCGGTGCATAGCTTGGTGGATACGCTGAATCAGGTTTTTTTGCTCATGGGTTTGCGCCAAGGTGGGCGCAGCGCAGACCATCTCTATGCCTTTGGTCACGGGCAGAAGAAATACCTGTGGAACCTGTGGAGCGCTATCGGGCTTTTCTCTATTGGCTGTGGCCTGGGCCTGGCGCATGCTTGGCATGTTTGGCACAACTCGGGCGATGGTTTCGTGGCTGGTGATATCGCGCTGGGCGGGGTTGCGATAGATTCTCTGTGGATCTCGGGTAGCGTGCTGACAGCGGCCTTACTGATTGAGGGCCAGGTGCTGCGTATTGCCTGGCGTGAGTTCGCGGCTGGAGCACGGGCCCAGGGCATTCAGCCCTGGCGGCGACTGCTCGAACCCGATGACCCAACTTTGTTGGCCGTGGTGCTGGAAGATGCCATTGCCGTCATAGGCGTAGTATTGGCAGCGACTGGCATCGTGCTGGCCCGGTTCACCGGGGACATTTCCTGGGATGTTGGCTTTTCTGTCGCCATTGCTCTGATGCTGGGGGTTACGGCGGTAATCCTGGGGCGAATTAACATGCGCTTCTTGTCCGATATCAGAGACCGGGAAGCAGAGGCTGCGTTCATTGAGATCGCTGTATCCCACCGGGAGATCGAGCGTTACCACGACCTCAGGAGTATCGTGCTGGACGAGCACCACACGGTGCTGGTGGCGGAGGTAGAGATCCGTGAGGAAAGCATGCTCGCGGGTTTACGTGACAGCATAGACGAGCAGCAGGCCCGGTTGTTGGCCTTGGTGCCGGACAGAAAACGCGACGATGCGGATCTGCTGAATTACGTAGCCGACCGCGCGGCTGTTCAGGCGACCTTGGAGCGCACCGAGCGAATCATCGATGAGCTCGAAGTGCAGTTGCGCGCGCGCTGCCCGCGGGTATCCCACGTTACCATTGAGGTGCAGGGTATCGCCGATGACGATCGCTCACAATATAGAATTCACTCTAACCAACCGGAAAGATTATGATGCGAATACATATTGCAGCGCTAACCGCGTTTGCGGGACTGGCTTTTTCCACACCGCTGGCGGCGGACCAATCCGCGCCATCAGATCAGAAACAAAAGTTAAGCTATGCACTGGGTTATCAAATCGGCAGCCAGATCGCTACCCAGATCATGGCCGAGCGCCTGGATCTTGACCCGCGGCAGTTCGCGCGGGCTATAGAGGATGTTCTCTCGGCTAGGCCACCTGCAATCAGCGAAGACGACATGGCAGCGGCGAT
>JASLLH010000022.1:0-786 GCA_030747115.1 Arenicellales bacterium | reverse complement strand
TGTCCAGACTACTGCCAGCGGCTTGGCGTACCGGGTGTTGGCCGCAGGCAGTGACAAGCGGCCCGGGCCAGAAGCGACGGTGGTGGTGCATTATCGGGGTACTCTGGTCGATGGCACCGAGTTCGACAGCTCCTTCAAGCGCGGCCAGCCAGCCACTTTCAGCCTCGGCGGCATCATCCCCGGCTGGCAGGAAGCTCTGCAGTTGATGGGTGAGGGCGCCCGCTGGGAAGTGGTCATACCGCCGGAGCTCGGCTACGGCAACGCCGGTGCCGGCGGTTTGATTGGCCCGGAGGAGACCCTGGTGTTTGAAATCGAGTTGCTGGAAGTGAAATAAGCCGGGCCTGTGCGGGTTGTTGTTGGCCGTTTTGGCGTGACATGCCGAAAAAGGTTTGCTGCGGCCAGATTCGCTGGCCCGCGGCTTGCAGATGATTTGGCGTGGCAGCAGCCTCGTGCTGGCAGGCACCTATCCCATAGGTATTTATCCCTATTACTTTACCTACTTCATTACCGGGGATCCTTCATTACCGGGGAATTACCGGGGAAAAGAGATCCCTCAAAATGACACTTTTGTGGTAGTTTGGGGGGTCGGCGTGGCGGCTCGCAGCAAAGCGCAGCGCAACAGGGTACGATAGCGTCGCGATCGTTGCGGCGGTTGTATGCAGGCGCCACCCGAAAGCAATTTGAAGAACCAAACTAGAGGAGGATAGATCATGAGTGTAAGACGTTTTTCGCCGTATCTGGCGGCCCTCGCTTCGGCTCTGCTGCTCGGCAGTGCGGGGCCGGCCG
>JASLLH010000221.1:0-518 GCA_030747115.1 Arenicellales bacterium | reverse complement strand
CGGACATTGCTGCCCCGCGTGCAATATCTGCCCCCGAGCCAGTTCCCAAGCCGACCCTGAACCTGGCTGAGCGAGAGCCCGGCACATCCGGCTGGGAATTCCTCGATCGAGCCTTGCGCGCTACCGGTATCGAGGCGCAACAGAATTTTCTGGCGGCGGTCGAGCGCTTTGCCTACGGCGGCATGCTCGATCCGGCCCGTGCGGCCCTGGACAATATCGAGCCGACTGTACTCGACGCCTGGATGGCCAACCAGTTCCAGCTATTGCAAGCCCAAGTCCGGATCCTCGAGCACAGAAACGCTGACGCCCTGCGGATCGTGGATCGGCTTGTTAAGATCCAGCTCGATTCCCGTCAGGCACTGCGGGCTCGCGGACTCGCGCTGCAGGCACATATTGCAAGCGGGTCGAGCCGTGCAGCACTCACAAGCCTCCGGGGCATCCCCAATAATCCCGGAGACGACGCTTGGGTGGGCGCGCTCTACCACCGGCTCTGGGATCACCTCAGTCAACTGGAAACC
>JASLLH010000220.1:0-524 GCA_030747115.1 Arenicellales bacterium | reverse complement strand
CAGGTGCTGGAAGCCGGCGGGGCTCTCGGTAACAGCGTTGGCCGCATGGGCCATGGCCTGGGTATGCAGTTGACCGAATGGCCGTCGGTACGGCCGGACGACTATACCGTGCTCGAAGCCGGCGCCGTGATCACGCTGGAGCCCGGCATGACCTTCGCCCCGGGGCGCCAGTTGGTGCACGAGGAAAACATCGTCATCACCCAAGATAGTGCCGAGTACCTGACTCACCGGGCCAACCCGGAGATGCCTGTGGTGTCCTGAGTGCAGCTGCCGGTAGGCCCGGTTGCAAAACTCGGGTCAAGTTCCATGCGCAACATCATCCTGGTTAATCCCCAGGCCGGCCGCGGTGCCGGACCCGACCTGTGTCGGGACCTGCTTAGGCGACAGCCACAGTTAACCGACTCCCATATCATCGATGCGCCAGATGCGCTACAGGCAAAGCGCGAACTGATCCGTGCGCTATCGCCGACAACGGATACGCTGGTCGTGATCGGCGGTGACGGCTCGCTGAACCTGGCAGTCAA
>JASLLH010000021.1:0-22331 GCA_030747115.1 Arenicellales bacterium | reverse complement strand
TCCAGGGACGCTAGGTTACTGGTTGGCAATCGGCGAGGGTCGTAACCTGCTGGCGAGCAACAGCCCGAAAATGGCAAATCCGCTAAGCAGCAGAACTGCAATCTCGTAATTGCCGGTCAGGTCGAAGATCATTCCCGAGAGCAGTGGCCCGATGGTGCCGCCCAATGTTCCGGCAAAGAAAACGACGCCAAAAATAGCGCCATGTGACCTGGTACCAAAGTAATCGGCTACGCTTGGAGAGACGATAGCGAAAAACCCGCCATGGGCGATACCGTAAATCAGCGCAAACAAGAACAGCAATCGTGGCTCGGTGAGCATCTGCAGCAGGATAAAGCTTACCAATAGCAGGGCGAAACAGATCAACAAAGAGTGTTTTGCGCCTAGCCAGTCATAAGTCGAACCCAGTAAGATGCGACCGATGATACTGCAGCCACCTATGGTCGAGAGCACCGCAACGGCAACTGAGGGCGCAAGGCCCTGGTCAATGCCGTAGGGCACGATATGAACGACAATAGTAAAGCTACAAAACATATCAGAGAACTTAGCGAGACAGAGAATCCAGAATTGCTGCCGGGCCAAGGCTGCTTTTAAATTCAGTCCAGCCGCAGTGTATTCGGCTGTATCCCCTCCGGTCTTTTCTGCCCCGAGCGGTTGTAAACCGAGCGTTGCTGGATCGCGGCGCATTATCTGGGCCATCGCTACGATTGATATCAGTACAACGATTCCGATCAGTAGGCAGGCGTGGCGCCAGCCGTATGCAGTAACCAGAACCGCTGCAACCAGCGGGAAAAGAACCTGGCCGACCCCGGCACCGGCCTTGACGATGCCTGACATCATCCCACGGTACCTGATAAACCAGCGGGCAATCGTGGACAAAGTAGCAAACTCAAGTGCCGCTATACCTAGCCCACATAAAATCCCGTAGAACAAATAGAGCTCCAGGGTAGTGGTTACACGGTACAACAGCATATAACCAACTGCATATATGATCCCAGAGATAGTCAGCACTATTCGTGGGCCAAAGCGATCGGTCGCTTTCCCCATAACAATACCGAATAGACCTAATACAAAGAAACTCAGTGAGGCGGCCCCTGATATCTTTGCTCGGGACCAGCCGAATTCGGATTCGAATTCCGGGAACAACACACCGTAGGTAAATACAGAGCCGAGGTACATCATCTGGATGACTATGCTCGCAGCAACCATCCGGTATCCGTAGAAAATTTCTCGGCTCATCGATATATCTTCTGTTTTCTGTTCAATTTGTGGGTACTTTGACCCGGGTATAACTCTGGCCGCTTCCGCCCGAGCGATGTTGACGGATTTGGCGGTCCTTCTCGGGAGTATCAGCAGCGATTTGCTATCTTAATATCCGTTATTCGTCTTGCACTTGGCGGGTGTTCCCGTACCCTTACATTGAATACGCCAATCCTTTGATTTCCATACTTTGCCAACACCTGCCAAGGCGCCATGTCTTCAATAATCAAGCGACGGCTTCCTAACAGATCACTGGGAAATGCCAGGCACTACTGCGAAAAAAGTAAGTTGGAAAGATCGGAATGGAAAATGGCGCAAGGGCTTGACTCGTTTAGTCAAGTGTACCATTATCGTGCCCAGAAACTGGAAACGGACTTTGCAGGAAAATTGGAGCCTCACTGATTAGACAAGGAGGAAACATGAGCAAGGAATCATTGATTGGGTTTGTAAAACTGGTAGTTGGTGACAAAGAGCTTCAGGCAAGGATAGATGACAACACAGATGCTGATTCGCTGGTGGCTATGGGGGCTGAACATGGGTTGGATTTCTCAGTAGATGAGGTCGATAGCCTACTGCCATCTCTCGCAGATGACCAACTTAGTGATGATGATCTTCAACAGGTTGCCGGTGGCGCCCATAGGATCAGGAAGAGCATGATGCGACAGAAGATCAAGGCTCTCGTCCGAAATAAGAGAAAGGAGCTAGACCTAGGGGCGGCAGTCAGTGGCGATACCCAGGCATACTCAGATCACTTTGATCCGGGGACAATCAGTGGCGATACTCAAGCGTACTCGGATCACTATAGCGACGGTGGCCCCAGCTAAGGTTTTTGATCTCTACTTGTAAGTTGGGTGTGTTCGGTCATCGGCAGGTAGTGGCTGCCAGTAGGCGGCGTTGTTATCGCTATTCCCTCAGGTGACGTAAATGACTTAATACGCATCCGTTTCAAATAACCTATAAGACAACCCCCTATGGATTAGCACGCCATCAACGCGGGCAGGCTGCCTCTGACATTCTTCCTACAAATGCGTGGATAAGAATAGCATTAACGTACTGAGGGACATAGTTGCTCAGGCTCTTTCTAACCGAGAATTTCGGCGCTCGTTGTTGGAAAATGTGGGTCAAACATTGAAGAGCCACGGTATTGAACTAGATTCAGAACTGGTAGAGAAACTCGAAAAAATCCGCGAAGATTCCAAGTTTGAAAGCCCTACCATCGAGGAGTTAATCGAGCAACTGTTATCATGTCAGGCATTTGAGGAGGAGTTTCGCCTGAGCCCGGCCAGAGCGCTGAAAGAAAGGAGAATTTTCGTCAACGACCTTACCCTGAGGAACGTTCGAGAACTCCTGGACACTGACGAGTATATAGCGCTTAGAGAGGAATTTCGGGTAACCCGGGACCACCGGTGAAGTGCATCCTCGTTGATCTGTTATCTGCCCCACTCGGGTTACCCACTCGCCGTCCAGCAACTGCCTCACTTGCGCTGCAAATGCTTAGTGCATATAGCCAGCGGTCAGGCTTTCAGTCCGTCATTGTCGATGCGTATAGCAGCGGCCTATCGGTTGAGGAAACGGCAAAAAAAATATCCTCTGTAAAAGGTCCGAAGTTGTTGGGATTTGCAGTTATGTCGTCACACGTGGTATCCCGCATCGAATCAGTTCTCACACTTCTTGATTTACATGCCTGTGATATCCAGCATGTGACTCTGGGAGGGTATTTCGCCACCTTCAATCAGGATTTTCTCCTGCAAAGGCTTGGCAAGGTGAATTCGGTGATGCGTTTTGAGGTCGACCAAGTCTTTGCCCAACTAGTCTCAGCAGTTGCAGAAGGGTATGACTGGAAGGAGTTGCCAGGAATTGCATACCGCGAGGATGGCAAGGTAACCGTCTCTGCTGGCATCACCTATCCCCGCAATTTGGACGAACTGCCATTAGCTGATCGCTCCTTTGAAAGGCTAGATACAAATGAAGTCTATATACAGACAAGCCGCGGCTGTTATGGGAAGTGTACTTTCTGCCTGAATATTATGTTCTCCAATCAGGAGGGAATGCCTAACTGGCGGTTTCGCTCAGCAGAATCAGTGGTCGATGAAATAGCACATTTGGCAAAAGATCGGGGTATCCGTAAATACAATATTGTAGACGAGAATTTTCTCGGTGGCCGGCAAAAGGATGCTCGCTGGCGAGCGCATCGGATTGCAGATTTGCTAATCAAGAATAATCTAAATATAAAGTTCAGTATAAGCTGTCGTGCTAATGATATCGATAGCGATCTGCTGGCCCATCTTCGTGATGCTGGCCTATTCAGCATACTCCTTGGGATTGAATCAGGATCTAGCGGTTTTCTCAGGTCGATAAAAAAGGGCACAACCGTTGACACCAATACTGCAGCTATAAAGATGGTTCGTGAAGCCGGGATTTCTCTCTCCCTTGGCTTCATGCCCTATCGCCCTGGAACAACACTTGACTCACTAGATGCGGAATTCAGATTCCTCGATAGCCACGTCCGAGGCGCCAGACTTTCTCCAGGCCTTTCACAGCAGTTACGCGGGCAATTGTGGGTTTATGAAGGCTCGCCGGAATACCACGCCCTCAATCAGAAAGGTGTGCGGATGCAACGAGATGCCAATACCAGGAATATGTTTCGCTACGCAGAATGCTCCGACGTTGTGACGTTTCGGAAGGTGAACAATACCCTGCTTGAGATGATCGAGGCAGCCGCCACCGAGATTGCAAATCTGCAAATTCCTCACACCCGGCGTATGGCTTACCAGAGAGCATTGGACGATCTAGCTCTGGATTCAAGCTTGGGTAACCTGGCAGCGTTCCATCGACACTCGAAGATGGATCAAAGTGCCTTTATCAAGCACGCACGTCATCCCTTGGTGGGGGAAGTCTCTGATGTACACAGCCTAGCGCAAATAGAGAATTTACTTGAGCGACATGGCGATAGTAATGGCGATTGAGCAAGTAATGGATAGGCCGGTTGTTCTGCTGGTAAACCCCCATGTTCCAGATGCCATGGGGGAGCCCCTGATGGAAAACCTGGCTATTGGGTCGCTGGCAGCTTACCTGGAACATCATGGTGTTAGTGTCGAATTGGCAGATTGTGCGATAGACAAACTACCTATCGGAACCCTGCCAAGACACGTGAAACTAGACGATTATCAAGTTGCCGGCATCACCATTATGGCGAGAAGTTGTGTAAATGCAGCAATGGCACTCGCACATAGCATTAGAATGAAGAATCCGGAAATACATCTCGTGTCTGGCGGCAAGTTTCCAACATCTAATCCGGATACCTTTCTGTTCGCTGGGTCGCCGTTCGACTCGGTCATCCGGCACGACGGCGAGAGTCCTCTTTTGGAACTTGTTCAGCGAGTTCTTAGAGGAGAGGACTGGAGCAGCGTACCTAACCTAAGCAGGACCCAGGGAAACGGCAGCCGACATAATCCGGTCGATTTTCGATATATTCAATCTGACCTGGACCGGTTGCCAGCGGTAGATCGTCGTTATTTGCCATTGTTCCTTGGCCGGAATGCTCCAACTACCGTGTCAGCGAGTCGTGGCTGTATTTACTCGTGCGAGTTCTGTGTGGTGTCAGCTGAATCAAAAAGCCTATGGGGTAAGCCGCAATGGCGCGGCCGTTCTGCTGGAAGTATTGCAGATGAGTTGGAGTTCCTTACTCGAAATTTCGAGATTTCAGAAATCTGGTTTGTTGATGACCTATTTCTTGGGCCTATGCCGCGTGGTAAAAAGAGAATCCGAGAGTTATGCAATGAAATTCACCAAAGGGGCCTTAAGCTCGGCTTCTCTTTCGAAGAACGCTCAGACTCGGTGATCAATAATAAGGAGTTATTTCGTGAACTAAAACGAGCGGGTTTGCGGCGCGTTTTCCTCGGCCTAGAGTCAGGAGACATGAAAACCCTAACCCGCTACAAGAAAGGCAGCACGCCTGAGCAGCATCTAGAAGCTATCGATTTCCTTCAGCAGATCGGTGTTGAGGTCAGCACTGGCTTTATTCTCTTCGATCCATTCAAGCGGATGGAAAACCTGGAGGAAGAAATTTCCTTCCTACGCAAACTGGTACACCGGAGGGTTTTCTTTCCACCTGTATTCAACAGCGCCCTTCAGTTAATTAGAGAAGCACCTATTTTTGACCAAGTCGTTGCTGCTGGATTGCTTATGGCTGATGGGCAGCATCTGGAATACGACTACGATGATCAGCGGGTGAAGTGTGTTGCCAAGGCCTTGAGATGGTTATTTATGTCACGCAACAGCACGTTATTTTCGACACTAAAATGGCTCATTGGGAATGAATGGCGAAAGAGGGAAGCCTTTCCAGGGAGCCCTGTTTCGAGGACTCATTCACACTTGATCTGTGAACTGGCAGCCTTTTATAAAACCTTTGTATTGGATACTTCTGAAAAGATCATGGAAGTAATCTGCGAGTGGCCAAGCAATGATCCACAATTGATTGAGACTTTGGATCTCAATCCCTTACTACCGGGCGTTGATATTTTTTCCAGGGAAATTATTTTTCTTACCAATGTAATTCGGCTGGCCTATAGCTTGGAACAGCACAATGAATATTCTGCTCTTGCCGCCAATTGATTCTGAAGGCAGCGAGAGTCCAGTCACAGAAAGCCCTGGACTGGGTTATCTAGCTGCCTTTGCGCGGCGTCAGGGCCACACTGTCGAGTGTTTCGAGCCAAGGCTAGCCAAGTTAGATTACAAAGGCATAGCAGAGTATATCGGACGCTCTGACGCCGAACTGGTAGGTTTTTCCATATTGGACAATGTTGAAGGCGTCTACCAGGTCAGTTCACTACTGCGCAGAAAAAGATCATCTGTGCATATCACGACTGGAGGGCACCTTGCCACCTTCGCCCATCGCTTGATTCTTAAAGAATGTTCTGCAATTGATTCTGTAGTCCGCTTTGAAGGCGAAAAACCCTTAGCACAGCTTGCAAGGTCGCTCACTAGTGACCAGGATTTATCCAGCGTTTCAGGATTAACCTACCGCTCGGGCGCTGACATCACAGAAACAGCACCAACAGCATCCTTTGAGAATTTAGATAATCTTCCTTTTCCGATACGCTACTTGCCGGACTCACATTATCAGAGACAGCCTTTCAATCTAATTGCAAGCAAAGGCTGTTACTTCAGGTGTACATTTTGTGGAGTTCACCGGTTTTACCGTGATAGCCCATCACTGGTGAAACGCTATCACAGCCCAGACTACATCGTGGGTCAGGTTGAGAGTTTGATTGATAGCTATGGGAGCAATCGCTTTTGGTTTATGGATGATGATCTATTGGGCACCTCGAAACGAGAGAGATTGTGGATAGATAAATTCATCAAACTGCTTGAAGATCGTGGTATTGAGATGATCTTTTCCTTGATGTGCCGGTCCGATACCATCAATAGGTATCCCGATCTATTGCAACGTTTGCGTTCTGTGGGGCTTAAACGACTTTTTGTGGGAATCGAAAACATCAATGATGACGTGTTAACACGGATAAACAAGGGCGTGCGTATAAAAGGGCACAAGTATATTCCCGCCTCCCGAAACCTTGGCATAGAATTAGTAGGAGGAATGATCTTGTTTGATCGTACGACAACAGTGACTGAATTGCGAAATAATCTAGCGTTCATCTCACAGTTTAAGAGCGATATTCAGTTTAATTTTGACCTTCTTAAAGTTTTTTTTGCGACTCCGCTTTATGAAGATTTAAATAGTAAGGGCCAATTACTCGGTACCTGGCGGGAACCGATATATAAATTTGAGAATCAAACGATTGCAACAGTATTTCATGTCTACAAGGGATTTAAGAATTATTTCTGGAAATTTCTCGATCTGCCGTTGCGCAACATCATTTGGAAACATATTGGATTGTCTAATCCACCTTTGCCAGAATCATGTATCAGGGAGGCTCTTGGGATGTACAACGCACTGGTGGTTAAAATAATCCGCCTAGCGCTTGAAGAAAGCGAAGCACTTGGTAGCAAGGGAAATGCGCACGTTATTTTTGAGGACATACGTAAAGCCGAACAAAATAGAATTGAGGAGACGCTATTTGTTATCCAATTGATGCAAATGCCATCGCTTTGGTCAGCAAATGAATCGACGCCGAAAAGGCAACTAGCTGCCTTATGCCCCCAGCTTCCGTGAGCGATTAATAAATAAAGGATGACCAATGGAACTCCAACCAGGATTGCTGCAGGACATTGCTATCTTTGGCGGGCTGAACGAAGATACTCTGAGCTTCGTGCTTGACCGTGCCAGCCGTATCCAGGTCGCCGCTGGTGAGCATTTCCTCACAGAAGGCGATATGGGGACAAGCCTTTTTGTACTGGAGAGCGGTCAAGTTTGTGTTCACAAAGATGCTGAAGGGGACACTATCGTCCTTCGTGAACTAAGCCCCGGCGCGGTCTTTGGCGAGATGAGCCTCTTGGCGGTTCGACCCCGGAGCGCCACGGTCGAAGCCAGCGAGGACTGTATTGCGGTCGAGATCACCAATCGCTCACTGTTCGAGCTCTATGAGGCGGATCCGGCGCAGTTCGCGATGCTCGCGATGAATCTTGGCCGTGAGGTTTCCCGCCGCCTGTGGGAGGCCAACGAGCGTTTGTTTGCCCTCGCCCATGGGGAGCGATCTACCTCGACTCCAGTCTCGATTGATTGAGCCACCAGGCCAATTTGCCATGTATCGTCTTCATCGTCGCCGCAGGCAAGTTCACGCCATAACGGCGCATCCAGTTCTACATCTCGGTGCTCGTTAGGGGCTGCAGTACTCACCATGCTCCGCAAAAATACCCTATCGCGGAAAGACAGGTATACCGCTGGCGATGGACTCTGGCGTCTTGGCTGTGTCGTGGCTTTGCTGATCGTGGGGTGGTACACCATCGACTACCTGTTGCTCGACGCCCAGTGGAGCCTGATCGACGGCGCTAATTTTGTGATTCACGAGTCGGGACACAGTTTGTTTGGGTGGCTCGGGCAGACCTTGGGTATGTTGGGTGGAACGTTGGCTCAAACGCTCGTCCCCTTGGGGTGTGCGTTGTATTTTTGGACCCGACATCAGCGCTTTGCCGCATCGGTTTGTGGTTGGTGGCTGGGGCAGAGCCTTCTCAACGTCTCAGTTTACATTGACGATGCGGTGGTCATGGCCCTGCCACTGTTTGGCGGCGGAGTTCACGACTGGAACTATCTACTTGGCACGTGGCAGCTTCTGCACCGAGCTAACGAGCTCGCCAGCGCCGTCCGCATTATCGGCAGCCTGCTGATGCTGGCAGGGCTGGGCTATGCTGTGTATTGCATCAGAAAGGGTCCCAAGTATGGCAGCGTTAACGGATGATCAGTTGGAATATCAAGTCTGACCCAAACAGAAATCCTGGTGCTGTAAGATCACCAGTGGTAACGGATACCATATTGCGATGAGTGCAAAGATTGAAAAACTGCCACTGGGAGGGCGTGCCGCGCACTCGAGCGCGGCGCTCGATCATTCAGAGCGTAATCCTGGGACGCTGCTGGACCTCGACTGGGTGGAAACCCTGTGCGCAAACCGCAGTGCCGTGGAGCGGCGTGCGAGCAGCATTGGTCAACGGCGCACGGTCAAGAAAACCTGGCAGGCGGCCTGGCTGCTCAAAGCCGTTTCCTGCATCGATCTCACCACGCTGGCCGGGGACGATACTCCGGGCCGGGTCAAGCGACTTTGTGCCAAGGCCAAACAGCCAGTGCGGGCAGATATCCTGGAGCAGCTTGGTGCGGGCAGTCTCGACCTTAGCACTGGCGCGGTCTGCGTTTACCATGAAATGGTAGCTACCGCGGTGGCGGCCCTGGCCGACACCGACATCCCGGTAGCAGCTGTGTCCACCGGGTTTCCAGCCGGACTATCGCCCTTGGACACAAGAATTCAGGAAATCGAGGCCTCAGTTCAGGCCGGTGCCCGGGAGATCGATATCGTCATTTCCCGGCGTCATGCACTGCTCGGCCACTGGCGCAAACTCTATGACGAAGTCGCGGCTTTTCGTGAAGCCTGTGGCTCGGCCCACATGAAGACTATCCTCGGTACTGGGGATCTGGTCACGCTGCGCAACGTTGCCAGGGCCTCTGCCGTTTGCATGATGGCCGGGGCCGATTTCATCAAAACCTCAACTGGCAAGGAAAGCGTCAACGCAACTCTGCCGGTCAGCCTGGTGATGGCGCGCCTTATCCGCGATTATTTTGAGCGTACCGGTATCAGGATCGGCTTCAAACCGGCCGGCGGCATCAGCACGGCGAAAGACGCCTTGATCTACTTGATGCTGATCAAGGAAGAGCTGGGGCGCGACTGGCTGGAATCCCGCCTGTTCCGTTTTGGCGCCTCCAGCCTCCTCGGCGATATCGAACGCCAACTCGAATATAACGCCAGCGGCCGTTATGCTGCCACCTATCGCCAGCCAATGGTCTAAGGAGGAGTAATGGTGAGCGTACTCGATATCCTTGAGCGCATGGAATATGGCCCGGCTCCCGAGATGCGCAGCCAGGCCGACGCCTGGCTGGACGCCCACAAAAGCACCTTCAGGCTGTTTATCGGCGGCAAGTGGCGGGCCGCCAAGTCAGGGGCTAGTTTTGCTACGCATAATCCTGCCGATGGCAAAAAACTGGCAACCTTGTCGCAGGCCGGCCAGGCTGACGTCAACGCTGCCGTGAAGGCTGCCCGCTCTGCCCAGGCCCAGTGGGCCGCGTTGGGAGGCCATGGCCGGGCACGTTACCTTTATGCCCTGGCTCGGCTGGTGCAGAAACATTCGCGCTTGCTGGCAGTGCTGGAAACACTGGACAACGGTAAGACCGTGCGCGAAACCCGCGACATCGACGTGCCGCTGGTGGCCCGGCATTTTTATCACCATGCCGGCTGGGCCCAATTGCTGGCGGCGGAATTTCCGGACCAGCAGCCGGTCGGCGTGGTTGGGCAAGTGATCCCGTGGAACTTTCCATTGCTGATGCTGGCCTGGAAAATCGCGCCAGCACTGGCGGCCGGCAATACTGTGGTGCTGAAGCCTGCGGAGTACACCAGTCTGACAGCGCTACTGTTCGCCGAGATCTGTGTAGAAGCCGGGTTGCCGGGCGGCGTCGTCAACATCGTCACTGGTGATGGCTGCACCGGCGCACTAATTGTTGAACACAAAGATATCGACAAGATTGCTTTCACCGGCTCTACCGAAGTTGGCCGCAAGATCCGCCAGGCCACCGCTGGCAGCGGTAAGAAACTGTCGCTGGAACTGGGCGGTAAGTCACCGTTTATCGTTTTTGAAGATGCCGACCTCGATAGCGCCGTTGAAGGCGTGGTGGATGCCATCTGGTTCAACCAGGGCCAGGTTTGCTGTGCCGGGTCCCGCCTGCTGGTGCAGGAAGGCATCGCCGGTCGTATGCTGCAAAAACTGCGTGCCCGTATGGCGAAACTGCGAGTCGGGGATCCGTTGGATAAAACCATGGATATGGGTGCAATCGTCGATCCGGTACAAAAAAAGCGCATCAGTGAACTGGTGCAAGTCGGTCTCGCAGAAGGTGCCGAAATATGGCAGAGCGCCGAGGCCCTGCCCGAGCAGGGGTGCTTCTACCCGCCGACCCTGTTGACCGGGGTGGAGGCTTCGGCGACGGTGGCGCAGGAGGAAATATTCGGGCCGGTGCTGGTCTCGATGACTTTCCGCACGCTCCCTGAAGCGGTGGCGCTGGCTAACAACACCAGTTATGGCCTTGCTGCGAGTATCTGGAGCGAGAACATCAACCTGGCCCTGGATGTGGCGCCCAGGATCAAGGCCGGCGTGGTATGGATCAACTGTACCAACCAGTTCGATGCAGCGGTCGGCTTTGGTGGCTACCGCGACAGCGGCTTTGGCCGTGAGGGTGGTCGTGAGGGTATGTACGAATACCTCAAGCCGGTGGTCCAGTTCTCTAGCAGCATTTTGAGGCCAGCGGCAAAGCCGGCTACGGCAACTGCCGGCAGCAGCCGGGATTTGCCGGCCATTGACCGCACTGCCAAGCTTTATATCGGCGGCAAACAGGTCCGCCCGGACGGCGGCTACAGCCTGGCCGTTTATGGTCCTGCCGGTGACTTACTGGGCCAGGTCGGGTCAGGCAACCGCAAGGATATCCGCAACGCGGTCGAAGCGGCGCGCAAAGCAACGGCCTGGTCTGGTGCCACGACCCACAATCGAGCTCAAGTTATCTATTACATAGCCGAAAACCTGGCTGCCCGGGCAGGCGAATTCCGCGGCCGCATCCGCGATATGACCGGTGCCAGTGTCCGGACAGCGGCGCGTGAAGTCGAGGCCGCGGTGGCGCGCCTTTTCAGTTACGGCGCTTGGGCCGACAAGTTTGATGGGGCCGTACACTCGCCGCCGTTACGGGGTGTCACCCTGGCCATGAATGAACCACTGGGGGTGATCGGCCTAGCCTGCCCGGATGAGGTTCCGCTGCTGGGTCTGGTGTCTCTGCTCGCCCCGGCCATCGCCATGGGCAACCGCGTGGTGGTTATTCCTTCCCCTGTCTATCCTCTGGCAGCGACTGATTTTTACCAGGTGCTGGAAACTTCGGATGTTCCAGCCGGTGTTGTCAACATCGTTACGGGTGGGCGCGATGACCTGATGAAGACGCTGGCCGAACATGATGAAGTTGACGCCATCTGGTATGAAGGTTCTGCCGAGGGCAGCGAGATGATCGAGCGGGCATCTGCCCGTGATCTTAAACAGACCTGGGTGAATTACGGCCACGCCCGGAACTGGCACGATGCCATCCAGGCCGAAGGCAGGGAATTCTTGCGCCGGGCAACACAGGTCAAGAACATCTGGATACCCTACGGCGAGTGACCGTTGGCGGCCGGGTTTATTGGCAAGACAAACGTGCTAACCCTCATCGGCCCAGCGCGCGTGAAGGCGCATCCTCAATGACGGAGTGTTGATTTGCTCGAGCGAATGATATACCTGGCCCGTGACGCTATGAATCGGGCCTACGCACCGTATTCCGGCTTCCAGGTCGGGGCCGTCGTGCGTGGTGCGAACGGCGGGCTTTTTGCCGGCTGCAATGTGGAAAATGCTGCCTATCCCCAGGGTTGCTGTGCCGAGGCTGCGGCTGTTGCCGCCATGGTATTGGCCGGCGAAAACCGCATCGCAGAGGTATTGGTGATGGGCCGGGGCGAGCAGCTGGTTAGCCCCTGTGGCGGTTGTCGCCAGCGCATCCGCGAATTCGCCGACGATTCAGCGCCGGTGCATATTTGTGGGGAAGAGGGGTTGCGCAAGACTCTTACCCTGGGCGAATTGCTGCCCCTGTCCTTTGGGCCAGGCCATCTCAAATAATAAATAAGGCGTTTCCGTGAGGCCACTGTGAACACCGATATTGAACAGTCTGCGACGGTCATCGCCGAGCGCGCCCCCCGGGCAAAGCCAGCCGTTGGCCTGATCCTGGGGTCAGGCTTGGGCTCGCTGGCCCAAGTTGTCGAAGACCCGGTAGTTATCTCTTATGCTGATCTACCCGGCTTTCCCAAAGTTGGTGTCGCCGGTCACGCCGGACAGTTGACTCTCGGGGAAATCAGCGGCACGGCCGTCGCGGTCATGCTGGGGCGAGCGCATTATTATGAAACCGGTGCGGCCGATGTCATGAAGACGCCGGTGCGGACTTTGCGCGAGATTGGCTGTGAAACCCTGGTCGTCACCAATGCTGCCGGCAGCACCGATGAGGCCACCGGGCCGGGTAGTGTGATGCTGATTACCGACCACATCGCCTTTGCGGGCCCCTCGCCCCTGTTTGGTGAAGTGGGCAACAACCGCTTTGTCGATCTCTCCCAGGCCTATGACCCCGATCATCAGTCAGCGCTGCGCGCTGCGGCCCACCGCCTTGGTATCTCCCTGGCAGAAGGTGTTTACATGTGGTTCTGTGGGCCGCATTTCGAAACTCCGGCCGAGATCCGCATGGCGCAGATTATCGGTGCCAGCGCCGTCGGCATGTCGACGGTGCCGGAGGTGATCCTGGCCCGCCACGCCGGCATGCGGGTGGCGGCGTTGTCCATCATCACCAATTTGGCGGCCGGAATGAGCGCCCTGAAGTTGAGCCACCAGCAGACCCTGGCTGTGGCAGCCAAGGCGGCCGATGACGTGCAGGCTTTGCTGACAGACTTTCTCGGTAACTACAGCAACTCCTAACAAACCGGCGCATTGCCGCTCGATGCCCACTCAGCAGCGCTAAGGAATTGAGATCCAGAGGAATAAAGTGTTTGCGCAGGAAATAATCCGCCGTAAGCGTGACGGTGCCGCCCTGTCTGAAGAGCAGATCGCCTGCATGGTCAAGGGGCTGGCGGACGAGAGTATTTCAGACGGCCAGATTGCGGCCTTTGCCATGGCGGTGTTTTTTCAGGGCATGACCATGGACGAGTGCACAGTGCTGACCCGCGAGATGACGCGTTCCGGTACCGTGCTGGAGTGGTCGGACCTGGACCTGCCAGGGCCCGTTCTGGACAAGCACTCTACGGGAGGCGTCGGCGACAAGGTCAGCCTGATGCTGGGACCCATCGTTGCCGCTTGTGGCGGTTTTGTGCCCATGATTTCGGGCCGCGGCCTTGGCCATACCGGTGGCACGCTGGACAAACTCGACGCCATACCCGGTTACTGCACTGCACCCGACAATGCCCGTTTCCGCCAGGTAGTGCAACAGACCGGCTGCGCCATCATCGGTCAAACCAGCGACCTGGCTCCTGCCGATAAACGCCTCTATGGCATCCGCGATGTCACCGGCACGGTGGAGTCGATCCCGCTGATCACAGCGTCTATTTTGTCCAAGAAACTGGCGGCAGGCCTGCAGGGGCTGGTGATGGATGTCAAAACCGGCGCGGGCGCGTTTACCGACACCATGGCAAAGGCGCAGGAACTGGCTGAAAGCATTGTCGCTGTCGCGAACGGCTCCGGCCTGCCGACCAGTGCCCTGATTACCGACATGGACCAGGTCCTGGGCAGCAACGTGGGCAACGCGCTCGAGGTGGCCGAAACCGTTGCCTATCTGAAAGGGCGCCGGGAGCGCCGGCTGCATGAGGTGGTGTTGGCGCTGGCAGCGGAACTACTGGTGTTGGGGAAGATCGATGACAGCCGCGACGCTGCCCGGGCCCGTGCCGAAAAGAGTCTCGCCAGTGGCGCTGCGGCGGAAGTGTTCGGCCGCATGGTGGCAGCCCTGGGTGGGCCGGCCGACTTGATGGATAAACCCGAGGGTTATTTGCCGGCGGCACCGGTGGCCCGGGCATGCTACGCTGAAAATGCCGGATTCGTAACCGCTATGAACACCCGCGAAATCGGCTTGGCGGTCGTTGGTCTGGGCGGCGGCCGTGGCCGGGCCAGTGACACCATCGACTACTCTGTTGGGCTCAGTAGCATTTGCGCTGTGGGTGAGGCAGTAGATGGTGAGCGGCCGCTGGCAGTTATTCATGCCGCCAGTAACGCGGCCGCCGATGCCGTAGAGCAAACACTACGCAGTGCGATTCAGGTCGGCGGCCAGCTGCTGGCCGAACAAGGCATGGTGCACGGGCGCATCGCCCGGGACCGGACATGAACCGAGTCTTGCTCCTGCCGTTTGCGCAGATGACGGTGGCGCCGTGGCTGCAATGTTGCTGGCGCTGGATTTGTTGTGCGAGTCTCGGCAAACCGTGGCTGAGCCTGTGACCGACAGCGCGGCAAATAGCATAGCAGCGCTGGAGCGGGTGCTGCTGGCCCTGTGGGTGGGCGGTATTGCTGTCGTTGGCTTGGTGGTTGCGCCGGTACTTTTTGCCGTGGTCGAGGATAGCCGCCAGGCCGGTGATATCGCTGGCGCCGTTTTCCACTGGGTCAGCCTGCTGGCGCTGGGGCTGTTGTCGGCACTGCTGTTGCTGCGCATCCGCCTATCTGGCCGTAACAGACTGCTGACTGATCTGCGGCAGTGGCTGCTTGCTACTGCCCTTATTATTACCGCTGCCGGGGCGTTTTACCTCGCGCCACAGATGGCGACACTCAGGGATGTTGCGGCGGGTGGCTGGGAACCGGGTAGCGCAGTGACGATACGGTTCCAGTGGCTGCACCGCGTAGCGAGCGGCCTGTTTATGGCCAACACGCTGATCGGCGTACTGCTGTTGGTCATGCGGCCAGGCCGCCACGGCGCGTAGGATACACTTGCCGAAGTGGTAACGGGGTTTGCACTCAGGACCGGGATAGGAATTTCGAACAAGGAGATCATGATGGACGAGGAAGTCTTCAACATCCAACTGCGCAGTTTCCTAAAGAAAGTCGGTATACAGTCACAAAGAGAGATAGAGCAGGCAGTGCGCGCGGGTATCAGCGCCGGTTCGCTGGATGGTTCGGAAACGCTCACGGCCAGCGTAGTGCTGCGGGTGCCGGGCGCCGACCTGGATGTCACTATAGAAGACGACATCAGGCTCGCCTGAGCGGGTGCTGATCCTGGCCGGCACGGGATGCGGCGCCAATGACTGAGGCCAGGTCGCCGTTGATAGAGATTCGAGACGCCACGGTCTTTCGTGGCAACACCCGGGTTTTCGATCGCTTCAGTCTGACGCTTTGGCAGGGTCAAAACACTGCGATCCTCGGTCCTAATGGGTCCGGCAAGACCACCTTGCTCAAAGTGTTGGCCCGGGAACTGTATCCCCGCTCGTGTGATACGACGGTTGTCAGAATTCTCGGACAGGAGCGCGGTGACGTGTGGTCACTGCGCAGCCAGCTCGGCATCGTTTCCAGTGATCTGCAGCAGCAGTACGCCGGCTCTGTCCTCGGCGAGGAGGTGGTGCTGTCAGGCTTTTATGCCAGTGTCGGGGTCTGGGGCCATCAGGATTTCGATGACGGGCAGCGCACGCGGGCTCGCCAGGTGCTGGCGGACCTGGGAGTGGCAGAACTTGGCGCGCGTGTCTACGGTTCGCTCTCAACTGGCCAGCAACGGCGCCTGCTGCTTGGCCGGGCGCTGGTCAACGACCCGCCCAATCTGGTCTTGGATGAGCCGACCAGCGGCCTGGATCTGGCTGCTACCTTCCAATACCTGCAGACCATGCGTGACCTGATGGCTGCCGGGCGCACGTTGGTGCTGGTGACTCACCATATTCACGAAATTCCACCAGATGTATCCCGGGTGATCCTGCTGCATCAGGGGCAAGTATGGGCGGATGGAGACAAGCGCGAACTGCTAAGCGCTGACAATCTGACGGCGCTTTTCGAAACGAAGGTGCGGCTGGTGGAATCGGCTGGCTGGTACCAGGTAGTGCCGGCCTGAGTCAGCGGCTGTCGCCGCGGTCGCCGGCAGGCTGAGTGCGTTTGGGTACTGCGTCGTAGATGACGGTGTCCTCACCGTTGTACACGAGAAAGTGCCGACCCTTGGCTCGGGCGATCAGGGTCACGCCCAGATCCCGAGCCAGTTCCAGTCCCATGTAGGTTATCCCGGAGCGTGAGATCAGTACCGGTATGCCCATGTGTGCCGCCTTCATCACGATCTCGGAGGTGAGCCGGCCGGTAGTGTAGAAGAGTTTATCGTTGCCGGAGATACTTTCCAGCCACATCTCACCAGCGATGGTATCAGTGGCGTTGTGCCGGCCGACGTCCTCGACGAAATAGAGTATCTGTGGGCCGATACACAGGGCGCAGCCATGTACCGCCCCGGCCGCGCGGTATATCTCGTTGTAACTGCTGATGGATTTAAGCAACGCGTAGACAGTGGACTGCTTTACCTCGACCTGCGGCAAGCGGGTATCGTATAGCTTGTCCAGAGTGCAACTGAAAATCGTGCCCTGGCCACAGCCACTGGTGACGGTGCGCCTGGATATTTTCTCCTGTAGGTTGATGATACCTTTGCCATGGCTGGTGAAGACGTCCACCGTTTCACGGTCCCAGTCCACCCGTACCTCGCCGATCTCGCTGATGTCATCGATCAGCCGCTGGTTGCGCAGATAGCCCAGGGTCAGTTTCTCCGGGTAGGTGCCCAGCGTCATCAGCGTGACCACCTCACGGGTGTCGACCTTGATGGTGAGTGGGAACTCGCCGGCGATGTTGAGCTCCCGCGTATCGCCGAACTCATCACGAGCATTGACCGGTTGCGTGGGCGCAAGGCCCGCATCGGACAGTATTGGTCGCGAAATAGCAGCCTTCTTTTCGGTAACGGGTGTGCTCATAAGCCAAGCGGGCAGTAATTGAGTCCATGCCCGGCTGGCGGTTATAGTGGCGCGTTGTGACCATGTCTGCAACCCCCAATACCCCGCCCGGAACGAGGTTTCCCATTTCCGTCGTCATCGAGCGCAAGTCCTTTCCAGGCAAGGCCTGGATGACGGACAGCTGGTCGGTGATCGGGGTGGTGCCGGCAGCACGGGAATCACAGCAGGTATCGCGCACCCGCATCCACCGGGCCGACGATTCCGAGCAGTTCCTGTACACGGGCTACTGCGTGAGCCTGTATACCGATGACCTGGAGAGTTATTACGCCAACCTGCGCGGCGATCAGCCGGGGATATTTGTTATCTGTGAGCAGGAAGAGGGTGAGGATGAATTGTGGCCGCTGGTAGTGACCTTAAGTTATGACGAGATGGCGTCCTACGTAGAAGTGGAAACGCCGGTCTTTGCCTTGCCCATCCCATCGGATGTGTATGCGTGGGTCGAGCACTATGTACTTGAGCACTACGTGCCAACGGAAAAGAAAAAGCGCCGGCGCGAGAAGTGGGTGGAGCAGAGCTGGCAGCCGCTGCGCCGGCCGGTAGACAGTTAAAGTAATAGCCCGAGGACCGCCATGAACGAATCCAAGCCGGGTTTCTACAGCCGCTGGTCCCAGCGCAAATCCAAAGCCGTAGAGGTAGTTGATGCCGGGCAGGAGCAAGGCAGCAGTAGCGAGGAAGACGCACCGAAGCCAGAGATCGCCTCCGACACACCACCACCGACGGATGCGGATATGCCGCCGCTCGAGTCGCTTTCTGAGGAAAGTGATTACAGTGATTTTCTGTCGCCTGGGGTCAGCGACAAGTTGCGCAAAGTGGCGCTACGCAAACTATTTCACGGCAGCGGCTACAACCTTCGTGACGGGTTGGATGATTATGATGATGATTTCACGGTATTCGAAGCGCTTGGTGACGTGGTGACGGCCGATATGCGCCACCGTCAGGAGATGCTTGAGCGCAAGGCACGCGAGACCCAGGCTGCGGGAGAAGAAAAGACTGAGATAGCGGTGGAGACACCGGTGGACGAATCGCCCGGGGCGGCAGCAAAAGAGCAGCAGGAGCAGTTGCCACAAGAGCAGGTGGCAACAGCAGCCACAGAACAGGGTCCCGGGCCGGGTGAAGCTGCCGCCCTGCAGGAAGCCATTGAAGTCACTGCGCCAGGGCCAGGGTCGCCGGTTGAAAAAGAGCAAGAGGCGCAGCCAGAGAAAGGGTCTGAAAACAGCACCAAGGGGCGAGCAAACACCTAATGGTGCAGTCGGCACAACAGGTCAGCAGTTTTCTGGGTTTCAGCCTGCCGGCAGATACCCCAGCGCAGCAGGCCCGGCTGGCGGCGCTGGCAGCAGGGCTTAGCGGGCAGGCCACGCCCACTTCGCTGGTGTCCTATAACTCCAGTGGGCGGGTGCTGATCGTGGGGCCGCTGGCCTCGGCGCTGGCAGCGGCGGAAATGCTTGCTGGCCAGGTGTCTTGCTTCATCCTGGCAACGCAGGGCGGGGCCGGCGCCACAGGCCCGAAGGGCGGGTTGGAAAAGCGCGAAGTCTCGGGCCAGCAGGTGCCGGTGATCCACGGCGAGGCCCGGGGCATCGAGGGGTATCTCGGCAATTTTGTAGGCACCGTGCGCCAGGGTGAGCGCGAGGTGGACCTGGCCCAGGCCATGGGCCTTGCTGGTGAACGGCTGGACATAGTACTGGACCTCGGCCGCCAGGTACTGCTCCAGTGCGAGGTGCAGCCGCCCGGTTACTTTGCCCCCCGCGGCGACAGCGCGGCCCTGGCCCAGGCGCTCGAGGCCATTCCGGGGTTGACCGGTCAGTTCGAAAAGCCCCGTTACGTTATCTACAACCCCGCTATCTGTGCCCACGGTGAACGCGGCATCAGCGGCTGCAGGCATTGCCTGGACGCTTGCCCGGCCGATGCGCTGGCAACGACTGGTGAGCGGATCACGGTTGCGGCGCACCTGTGCCAGGGCATGGGGGCCTGTGCCTCGGTTTGTCCGACCGGGGCGCTGGCCTACGCCTACCCCGGCCGGGCCGACACGTTAGATGCACTGCGTCGGGCGATTGCGGCGGCCCGGGAGACTACCGCGCTCACGCCAGCGCTGCTGCTGTTCGATGGCGAGCATGGTGCTCCCCTGTTGGCAGGACACTTGGCCCAACTGCCCGATGACGTAATTCCCTGGAAGACTGAGGCAGCCGGTACTACCGGCCTGGAGGTGTGGTTGGCTGCGCTTGCCTACGGGGCCCGCTCGGTCACGGTGTTGCTGACCGAGCAAACGCCCGTCAGCGTGAGCAATGCTATGCAATCGCAAGTATTGCTCGCGCGCGCGATCCTGGAGGGCTTGGGGCTCGACGGCGCGGTGATCACGCTGGCAGGCATAGAGAGTCTGTGGCTGACACCAGGCATTGGTAAGAACAACGCTGAGACCTTACGGCCCGCAACTTTTGGCGGGGTTGAGGACAAGCGCGCGGTGTTGCGCTTTGCCATTGACCATATTGTTGCCGAGCGTAAAGTGGCAGTGGCGCCGATCGAATTGCCGCGTGGTGCACCTTTTGGTGAGGTACGGGTAGCTGGACAACAGTGCACACTGTGTATGGGTTGCGTGTCGGTGTGTCCAACCGGCGCTATGCTGGATAACAAAGATCGCCCACAACTGTCTTTTATCGAATGGCACTGTGTTCAATGCGGTTTGTGCGAACAAGCGTGTCCCGAGCGAGCCATCACCCGTGAGCCCCGGTTACTGCTCGATGATGATGCCCGTATGCGCCGACGGGTGTTGCATGAAGAAGTGCCGTTTGAGTGCGTCGAGTGCGGTAAAGCCTTTACTACTGTCAGCATGGTCGAAAAGATGGAACAGAAGCTAGCCACTCACCGTATGTTCCAGGGTGAGGGGCTCAGGCGCTTACGGTTGTGCGAGGACTGCCGGGTCAAAGTTATGTTCGATGAGTAGTCCTGTTGCCAGTGTGGCGGGTTGCCTGGCCTGGTGGTGACTCACTGGCAGCAGAAATGTCCTGAAAAATCAGTAGATTGTCCTACTGGCCTGTTACGGCGATTACCTAATCGAGGTTAGGGTTGCAGAAGGGGGCGAGGGGGTGCATTATCAACTGCTAGGCCAAAGTTGATGGCCCACAATAAGAATCGCCACAGTCGCCGCCCACATCATGGTGGGCGCACGAGTTGTGGCTAAAATGATGGAGGATGGCGTGACGGCGAATCAGGCTGTACTCAAGCCGATGCCGGCTGTTCCGGAAGAGGAACAGGCCCGTGCGGGCGTCTACGCCCTGGTCGGTGGGTTGCTGGCAGCACCGCCCAGCCCTGCGATCTTTTCTTTCCTTGAGCAGGTCGACGACAGCGATTCCACGCTGCCTTGGCAAGCGCTCAAGCGTGTCGCCTTGGCAACCGACGCTGAGCAATTTGCGCAGGAATATCACACACTTTTCATCGGCCTGGGCCGTGGCGAACTGTTGCCGTACGGCTCGGTCTACCTGACTGGCTTTCTGCAGGAGCAGCCTTTGGCCGATCTGCGCGAGGATCTGGCTCGACTTGGCCTGGAGCGCAGTGTTGAGATGCACGAACCAGAAGATCATGCCGGCGCGTTGTGTGAGGCGATGAGCCTCATGGTAGCGGCACCGGCGGAATATCCACTGGCAACTCAACAGGCGTTTTTTGAACGCCACCTGGGTCCGTGGATGGCGGAATTCTTTGACGACCTGGTGACAGCGCGTGACAGCGGCTTTTACCGGGTGGTTGGTGAATTTGGCAAGGCTTTTATCGAGATGGAAAAGCAGTATTTCTCCATGGAGGCCTAGCCGAAACGTTGTTGGAACCTAATAACTCTTCCACAGCGAGGTAAGTGAAAAATGAAAAAGCAATCAGCAAAGGAGCAGGGCGTTGGTAGTCGACGCGCATTCCTCAAGGGTGCAGCGACCGCGGGTGGTGCAGCAGCTCTAGCTGCCAGCACGGGCTCGGTCGCGGCAACGGTACAGCCGCAGGCAGCGGCTTCTGACGGGACCGGTTATCGCGAAACCGACCATGTCAGGGGCTACTACAAGTCAGCGCGGTTCTAGGGGCTATATCGCTAATCACCCTTTTCGGGTCTTAGACCCGGAAACAAGGAGGAATTAACATGAAACTGATTAAAACTGCGACTGAACCGGCACCCTCAAAACCGCAGGGTGGCGCCGGCAGCGCAATCGACCGCAGGACGTTCTTGAAGCGTTCGGGTATCACCTTAGGTGGTGCGGCGGCGGCTACGGCCCTGTCGCCGACCATGATGCGCAAGGCCCAGGCCGCGATCCCCTCAGGGGGCGGCGGCACCCAGACCGTGCGCACGGTTTGCACCCACTGCTCAGTGGGTTGCGGCATCAACGCCGAGGTAGATAACGGCGTGTGGGTGGGTCAGGAACCGGCTTTCGACCACCCGTTTAACCTCGGCGCGCACTGCGCCAAGGGCGCCGCTACGCGTGAACATGGCCATGGCGAGCGTCGGCTCAAGTACCCGACCAAGTTGGTGAATGGCAAATGGCAGCGCATGAGTTGGGACGACGCTATTAACGAGATTGGCGACCAGATGCTGCAGATTCGCCAGCAGTCTGGGCCAGACTCGGTGTACTGGCTGGGATCGGCCAAATTCAACAACGAGCAGTCCTATCTGTTCCGTAAGTTCTACGCGCTGTGGGGCACTAACAATGGTGACCACCAGGCGCGTATCTGTCACTCGACCACGGTCGCGGGCGTAGCCAATACCTGGGGTTACGGCGCCATGACCAACTCCTACAACGATATCCATAACAGCAAAGCCATACTGGTTATCGGTGGCAATCCGGCCGAAGCCCACCCGGTTTCACTGGTGCATCTTATGCGGGCGATGGAGCGCAATAATGCGCC
>JASLLH010000219.1:0-525 GCA_030747115.1 Arenicellales bacterium | reverse complement strand
GTGCCGCTTGGGCGGCCCGAGTACCCAATTGGCGAGGTGACAACTTTGCCGCGACGTTTTATGGCGGCCGAACTGATTCGTGAGCAGTTGTTCCGGCGGCTGGGTGCCGAGATTCCCTACACCACCGGCGTGACTGTCAGTGACTTCACAATGGGTACTGATGGCCCGGTAACGGTCAGCGCCGAAATCTTGTGCGAAACAGCCGGACAAAAAAGGGCGATCATCGGCGAAAAAGGAAGGAAGTTGAAAATCATTGGAATCAGCGCCCGGCGTGAACTAGAGCGGTTGCTTGGGCAACAGGTTTTTCTCGAGCAAAGAGTCAAGGTCCGGAAGGGCTGGACCGATGACCTGGCAATGGTGAACCGTCTGGGCTACACCCTGCAGGATTGAGATGTGCTAGTAGGTAACCAGCGAATTAGGGCAGAGCCGGCCTGGGTATTGCACCGCCGACCTTACTCCGAGTCCAGCTTACTGCTTGAGCTGTTTTCTCGCCACCACGGCCGGTTAGCTGTGATAGCCAAAGGG
>JASLLH010000218.1:0-543 GCA_030747115.1 Arenicellales bacterium | reverse complement strand
GCCGACCGCGATGCGGTAGCTAATGGAAGAGCCGCGCAACTGAGCCATCGGATCATCGTCGGTCTCATCATAAGTCAATGATCTGAAGAAATGAACCCTGGCTACTTTGAGCGCTCTGACAAATCTCTGAGTGAGTTAAATTTTGGTCTATATTACTTCCCGCGAAATTGTCCTTTGCTTCTCCAAACGATAAGACCACACAGGATTTGTAGTCCGATATTTTTGGCGCCTCAAAAAGAGGGTTAGATCTAGCAATCACATCCTCATGCTGAAGTAAGATTTTTGACTGATGTGATCGGGCCATCCATTTTTGCAAACGAGCCGTAGAAGGGTTGACAATTACTGTTGTCATATCATGTTACTCTTCAGCCAAGTTTTGCCTTTAGAACGCTTCATGAAACGCAATTTACTCGGGAAATAACAACGAAGTGCGTTCCGCTGCGGTACGCACTTAACCTCAACATCGTTGTGCAACGACATTTGATGCATCGACTTTGGAAAAAATCAATTATCTTCTTTCGTGACATAAAAGTTTTTTAATAT
>JASLLH010000217.1:0-570 GCA_030747115.1 Arenicellales bacterium | reverse complement strand
GTAATCGCAAAAAGTCTCGGTTGCGCTAACGGGGCCGCCCACGGTGCTGACCTATCCGTCTGAAGCCAGTCGCGTACAAGCCGCGCTGATGACCCCGCCGAGAGCATCCAGGAAAACCGTATCCATATCCGGCTGATAGCGTCGGGGGTCGCGGGCACCTAAGACCAGCCAGCCAGCGAGTTCTTCCCCGCCACAGTGCAGTGGCACCAGCGCACACGATGCCACCCGCTTGGCGCTGCCAGCCGGCAACAGTTGCAGCAACTCGGCTGAGGGCGGGGTCTCACATACGCTGTTAAGCGAATCAAGGCGCGCGGCAATCGCAGCGGCAGCGCTGGTCTGGCGGCTGAGCGCCACGCCGGCCGGCAGTGATCGGGCCACATCCAAGTCCAGTAACTGCAGTACTACTGTGTCGAGGTCGAACTCGGCCGCCAGCACTGATGGCAGTGTCCGGGTCAGGTACTCCAGGTCGGCGGCGCCAGCAATGGCCTCGAAACAGTGCTGCAGCCGTTGTTGCAGGCGGCCGTTCTCCTCGGCCGCACTCAGCAACTGCTGTAGCCGCGAGCGCTCAGT
>JASLLH010000216.1:0-710 GCA_030747115.1 Arenicellales bacterium | reverse complement strand
CCGGACGTCGCTGAACTGGTACGCGCTAAGAGCGGCCGTGCAGTGGGTAACCTCGTTTCGTTACTGGTGCTGATGAAAGGACAGCCGCTCGCTTACAATCGGGATAACCAGGAAGACAAGGAGCCCCTGTTTGACACCGTTGATACCACAATGGCCTCACTCGAGGTGCTGGCAGCGATGGTGCCGAACATGACCTTTGACCGGGCGCGCCTGCGCCAGGCCGCTGCCCAGGGTCACGCGACGGCCACCGACCTGGCCGATTACTTGGTGTGCCGCGGCCTGTCATTTCGCGACGCCCACCAGGCGGTCGGCCAATCGGTGCGTTTGGCGGCCGGGCGTGGGCTAGAGTTGGCCGAGTTGTCACTGGCCGAGTTGCGCGATTGCTGCGGTGAGATCGATGAAGACGTCTATGCGGTCCTGACTCTCGAGGGCTCGGTTGGCGCGCGCGACCATGTTGGTGGTACTGCCCCAGTGCAGGTTCGCGCCGCCGCTGCTGCTGCTAGGGACAGGCTTGCTGATCACTGAGTGGAAGATTAAATCAGCCGGATAAACCAGATGACAGGAAGCTTTCGCCTTGTGCTGTTGCTGACGCTGATCACTGCTTTGGCGGTTGGCCTGGTGATACTGCCGGGCTGCGGACAGAAAGGGCCGTTGTACCTTCCCGAACAGCCGCAGTCGCAAGAGCAGGAAGACAGCGACAGTTAGGCGAT
>JASLLH010000215.1:0-772 GCA_030747115.1 Arenicellales bacterium | reverse complement strand
GTAGGGTGCCTCCGAAAGCACCACCGCGGCACAATCTGCGCCCACATGCCCAGCGATACACGGCAGTACATAGCAGCGGGCCCCGGGGTGGAGGCCGAGGTCAAGTTGTCCGGCCCACAGGTTGACGGCTTCGTCGGTTGCCAGTGCAAATGGCGCAGCACCGAGTTCCACCGGGCTCAGTCCAAGCAGCAGGTGATGCATGATCGGGTTACCCACAAAAGTACAATCCAGTACCTCATCGGTTCTGACATCCGCCTGAGCGCAAACTTCGGCCGCCAGTTGCTTGATGGCCTCGCGCACCGCCTGGGACATCTGCGCTTCGCTGCCCGGGTGCAGCATGACGTAGGACACCCGGCTCATCAGATCCTCACCAAAACGGATCTGCGGATTCATCCGGCCGGCAGAGGCCAGCACTTGCCCACTGGCGAGATCACACAGGTGAACGGCGATCGTTGTCGAGCCCACATCCACGGCAAGGCCCAGTGCCCGCTCATGGAGCCCGGGCCAGATTGCGATGATTTCGCGCTCACGGTAAACCGCCACGGTCACCTTCCAGCCCGCTGCCCGCAGCGCATCCTGCAGGGATTGCAGCACGTGCAGATCACACGAGAGCCCGGTCAAGCCCCATTCGAACTCGAGTTCCTCCTGCAGTCGCCGCAGTTCACCGACTGGATCATGCATGTTGGGCTGGACCACCTCGACATAGTGCAGGTGAACCAGCGGGTTGACTGCCAGTTCGTGCACCTCGGCCCGTTTGCGCACCACCTGGCGG
>JASLLH010000214.1:0-774 GCA_030747115.1 Arenicellales bacterium | reverse complement strand
AGGCATAGACCTCATGGCCCAGTATGGCAACACCGGGCAGTTGCCTTTTACCCTTTTTTTTGACGCCAGCGGCCAGTTGCGCCAACAGAAAACGGGGGCACTGGCGTCAGCGGAACTCGATGCCTGGCTCAAGGCGCTGCTCTGACAACGGGCCAGATAGTCCAACACCAATGTCGCTAAATTCAGCGAATTTGCGCGAAATACCACAAAATAGGCGGAAATTCGGTCAATCTGGACACAACCATCCGCATCGTGCACAATGAATCTCGCCTTAAATTATTCGGTTTTCCCGAGTGAGTGTCCCACGCCATGCCCGATATCCTGTTACTGCACGGTCCGAACCTGAATCTGCTGGGTCAGCGGCAACCGCAGATCTACGGTGACGACACTCTTGAGCAGATCAATAGTCGAGCCCGTGAGCGTGCCGAAAAAGCAGGTTATACCTTGGAGAGTCTGCAATCGAACGCTGAATCTGAACTGGTCGGGCGGTTACAACGGGCTGGCAATGACGGCGTGCGCTTCATTCTGATCAATCCCGCTGCTTTCACCCATACCAGTGTGGCCTTGCGTGACGCTTTGGCGGCTATCGGCCTGCCTTTCATCGAGGTGCACCTGTCCAATGTCCACGCCCGCGAGCCTTTTCGGCGACAGTCGTTCTTCTCCGATCTCGCGGTGGGCATCATCTGCGGTTTTGGCGCGCGTAGTTATGACCTAGCGCTAGTAGCAGCAATAGATCACCTCGATTCCGGCGCCAACACACCCTGAGCGGGCATT
>JASLLH010000213.1:0-777 GCA_030747115.1 Arenicellales bacterium | reverse complement strand
ACACCGAATACGACCACTTGGTCGAGCAGCGGTTTTAGAGGCTCGGAAACAAACGCCTGCAATTTATGCGTTTCGATTGGCAACTTGCCGAGGCCTGCCATTCGCCAGAGGCGCGAGGTATTGCCCGCTACGGCAAAGCCGATTTTCTTTCCACCGATGAGGCCTCGGCTGGTTTGCAGGCCCGTGACCTGGCTACCATCGCGGGCAACTCCGGTTACTTCGCAGTTCTGGATGATGTCAACGCCACACTGGTCGGCAGCGCGGGCATAACCCCAGGCCACCGCGTCATGACGGGCAGTGCCGGCACGTGGTTGCACGGCCGCTCCGGTGATCGGAAACCGAGCGTCCGGGCTATAGTTGAGGTGAGGAATGTTGTGTTTGAGAGTGGCCAGGTCCCACAGCTCGCCGTCCGCCCCAGTCAGGCGCATGGTGTTGTAGCGCCGGGCAGCCGAATCGCGTGCGGCCGGGCTGTGCAGCAAGCTCACGTGAGCGCGCTGGCTGAACATCACGTTAAAGTTCAGCTCATGGCTGAGGTTTTCCCAGAGCTTGAGTGAGTGTTCGTAGAAGGCCCGGTTACCGGGCATCATATAGTTGGAGCGTACGATGGTGGTATTGCGTCCAGCGTTGCCCCCGCCAAGCCAGCCTTTTTCCAGTACCGCGATGTTGCCGAGGCCATGGTTTTTGGCCAGGTAGAAGGCGGTTGCTAAGCCGTGCAGGCCAGCGCCAACGATAACGATGTCATATTCGCGGCGGGGTTCGGGATCACGCCAAGCCCGG
>JASLLH010000212.1:0-783 GCA_030747115.1 Arenicellales bacterium | reverse complement strand
GCAATAGATAGATGATCACCAGGCGCAGGAGTTGCCCGGGATCCCAGAAGATCTCCTCGGTGTTGAAACCGACCTGCTGGGCCAGCGCGTAGCAGCCGGCCGCAGCGGGACCGAACAAGGCCAGGCAGCTGACGAAGACCTGGCTGATTCTGGGCAGCAGCCGCTCGCGCATCAGTGCCAGGAAAGTGCCGCTGGCCCCAAGCCCGATCAGCGCCAGGCTGATCACCATGTAGGCGAAGTGGTGCCACTGGATGATCGAAAACAGGCGCAGCAGCAGCAGTTCGTAGGCCAATGCGGCGCACGAGACCAGTGCCACCGAGATGAACGGTGCCCGACCGGTCGCCGGTCCGCCTACTGTCCTGGCCGCAACCGTGGCCACCGGGTTTCAGTGCTCGCCGGTGAGCGGTACGAATCGGACCGGCAGGATCTGCTGGACAGCGAATTCGCCTGTGGGACTTTTCTCGATCAGCAACAGGTCCTGGACCATGAAACGCGAACCAACAGGAATAATCATCCGGCCGCCCGGGCGTAGTTGCTTGAGCAGGGGCGGGGGCACATGGCTGGCGGCGGCGGTGACGATGATCGCATCGAACGGCGCCTGTTCCTTCCAGCCGTAGTAGCCATCCCCGACCCGGCCGTGAATATTGGCGTAACCCAGTCTGGCGAGCCTGGCCGTCGCCGCGCGGCCCAGAGGTTCGATGATCTCGATCGTGTAGACCGTGCGGGTCAGCTCCGCCAGCACCGCAGCCTGGTACCCCGAACCGGTACCGACTTCAAGCACCT
>JASLLH010000211.1:0-806 GCA_030747115.1 Arenicellales bacterium | reverse complement strand
GTCATTATCGACCTCTCCGAGGAACGAAACCAGTTGCAGGTCTTTATTAATCCGCTCATCAGCGACGCTGAGGGCAGTATCGAAACCGAGGAGGGCTGCTTATCCTTACCGGGCATTGTTGCACCGATAACTCGGCATGAGCACATACGTGTGTCTGCACTGGACCGGGAAGGCAAGCCGTTCGAAACGGCCGTCACGGGCCTGCTGGCGATCTGCCTCCAGCATGAAGTGGACCACCTGGACGGTAAGGTCTTCACCGATCACCTTTCCCGGCTGAAGCGTGACCGGATCCGCAAGCGCCTCGTGCGCGAGGCCAAGGAAGGACCGCCTGCGCCTACCCGGGAAAACTCGCTGGTCATCTGACCCCAGTGACCCTGCGCGCGGTCTTCGCCGGAACCCCGGCTTTCGCACTGCCATCGCTGCAGGCTATGTGCGAAGCCGAGATCGATATCCCAGCCGTTTACACCCAGCCTGACCGCCCCGCGGGTCGCGGTCGTAAATTACGACCCGGGCCAATCAAACAGTTCGCAATCAAGCATGGCCTCAGTGTGCGCCAACCACAATCGCTCGCTGCGGAGATTGGCCCTCTTGCCCAACTGGCGCCGGATTTAATCGTGGTGGTTGCCTATGGCCTCATTCTGCCCCAGACCGTACTGGACCTGCCTCGGCTTGGTTGCGTCAACGTGCACGCGTCGCTGCTGCCACGCTGGCGTGGCGCCGCACCCATACAACGCGCCATCGAAGCCGGCGATGCCCGCACTGGCATTACCCTGATGCAGATGGATCAAGGCTTGGACACCGGCGCG
>JASLLH010000210.1:0-832 GCA_030747115.1 Arenicellales bacterium | reverse complement strand
GCTGCGGCGCGCTCGTGCAAACCCTCGAGGGCGGCCGCCACGGACTGATGGCGAACGGCTGCGCGGTCGCCGGCAAAATTAAACCTCTGACCATCCGGCGCCCGACCCGGCACCTGCCAGGCAATAAAAACCGTGCCAACCGGTTTTTCAGCACTGCCGCCATCGGGCCCTGCTATGCCGGTGATGGCAAGGCCCGCTTGCGCGCCCGTGCGCGCCAGCGCACCTTGCACCATCGCCTCTGCCACCTCCAGGCTGACGGCACCATGGCGTTCGATTAACCGCACTGGCACGCCGACCAGCGCCTGCTTGGAGTGATTACTGTAGGTCACGAAACCGCACTCAAACCAGGCTGAACTCCCAGCCACAGCGGTGAGGCTTTGTGCCACAAAACCGCCGGTACACGACTCCACCGTCACCAGGTGCCAACCGCGCCCGGCCAGCAACTCGCCAATTTGTCCGGCACGTTTTGTCAATTCCTGAAAGTTATTCATTGCGCTGCTTAAAGTGCCTCATTGTGGTTGCCCCAGAGGCTCACTGGGTGAGTTCGAAAAAACACCCGGGCAAATCAGGGGATACCGTTTTTTCTTCATTCCAGTATCATAAACTGCGACTCCTGTCGTTCAACCCCGTAATATCCCCGAGATGCGCCAGACCTTGCTCACAGCGACTTTGTTCGTCATCCTGACTGGCACAGCGACAGCTCAGGCCAGCGATTTCGAGCGTGAGCAGCGCCTGATCGAGGAAGTCGAAGCCAACCTTTTCTCCGGGGAACTGGTCAGGCTGGAGGCAGCGGGAGTCGGGTTCGCTGCCGTGGAGATGGCATCTGAGACCG
>JASLLH010000020.1:0-22991 GCA_030747115.1 Arenicellales bacterium | reverse complement strand
AAAAACTGATCGAGATGCTCGAGGCCTCCGGGCTCAGCGAGATCGAGATCAGTGAAGGCGAGGAGTCTATCCGACTAAGCCGTACAACGCCGACAGTGGCCGGCGCGCAGCAGGCCTCCAAAGCCCCGGCCTCGTCGGACCAGGCTGTGGCGGCGACATCTGCTCCACCAGTCCCGGCCACAGTGGAACCCACCGAACTGCTCCAGGAGGGGCTGGTGCTTTCGCCGATGGTTGGCACCTTTTACGCCTCCGCCAACCCCGACTCGCCGCCGTACGTGGAAGTGGGTTCTGAAGTAGCCGTCGGTGACGTGCTCTGCGTTATTGAAGCGATGAAGATCTTCAACCACGTCGAGGCCGAGATCAGCGGTGTGGTGCGCAGAATTCTTAAGCACAGCGGTGACCCGGTCCAGTATGGCGAAGCGCTGTTCATGATTGAAGAACAAGGCCTCTGACGGTCGGTCGATGATCGAAAAACTGGTTATCGCCAACCGTGGCGAGATCGCGCTGCGTATACTGCGGGCCTGCCACGACCTTGGCATCCGTACCGTTGCCCTGCATTCCGAAGCCGACACCGACACCAAGTACGTGCGTCTGGCCAAGGAATCGGTCTGCATTGGTCCAGCGCCGGCGGCAAACAGTTATCTCAACATCCCTGCGGTAATCGCCGCGGCTGAAGTGACCGATGCAACCGCCATCCATCCCGGTTATGGCTTTCTTGCCGAAAACGCCGACTTTGCAGAACGAGTAGAGCAGAGCGGTTTCATCTTCGTCGGACCGAGCGCCGACACCATCCGGCTGATGGGTGACAAGATCTCGGCGATACGGGCCATGCGCGAGGCCGGTATACCCTGCGTGCCAGGCTCAGATGGGCCACTTGGGGACGACGCCGATGAGGTGGTGCGCACCGCCGGAGACATCGGTTACCCCGTTATCATCAAGGCCGCCGCTGGTGGTGGTGGCAAAGGTATGCGTGTGGTCCATACCGAGGCTGCGTTGCTGAATGCCTGGCAACTCACCCGTAGCGAGGCCCAAGCCGCGTTCGACAATGATACCGTTTACATGGAACGTTATCTGGAAAAGCCCCGTCATGTCGAATACCAGGTGCTGGCAGACAATCACGGCAACGTCATTCACCTGGGTAACCGGGATTGCTCAATGCAACGGCGGCACCAAAAAGTGCTGGAGGAGGCCCCAGCACCTGGCATCGATGAGCAGGTGCGTACCGCGATGGGCGAGCGTTGTGCCGAGGCCTGCCGGGCAATCAACTACCGGGGGGTGGGCACCTTTGAGTTCTTGTATGAAAAGGGTGAGTTTTTCTTCATAGAGATGAATACCCGTTTGCAGGTAGAACACCCCGTCACCGAGGCCATCACCGGCATCGACATCGTCCGCGAGCAAATTCTGGTCGCGGCAGGTCAAGAATTGCGCTACCGCCAGGAGGATATCTGCCTCAAGGGGCACGCGGTAGAGTGTCGTATCAACGCGGAGGATCCAGACAGTTTTCGGCCGTCTCCCGGGCGCATCACCCAGTACCACCAGCCCGGTGGTCCCGGTATCCGGGTGGACTCCCATGTTTTCAACAATTACACCGTGCCGCCATACTACGATTCGATGATCGCCAAGGTGATCGCCTACGGCGAAACCCGGGAGCAGGCGTTGGACCGGATGAGCGGCGCGTTGAAAGAGATGGTCGTTGACGGTATCTCCACCAACATCGCGCTGCAACAGCGGCTGGTCACCGATGCGGCTTTCCGCCGTCAGCCCTTGGATATCCACTACTTGGAGCGCCGGCTCTCACCCTGAACACGCTTGTCTGAGCAATTGATCCTGCCTTGTCGCCGTGCCTGACTGGCTGAGCATTAGCATGACCGTTCCGGTGGCGACTGCTGGACGCGTCGGCGAGACCCTCGAGGCTTTAGGCGCGGTCGCCGTCAGCCGCACCGACGCTGGTGCTACCACGCCGTCCAGCAGCGTCCGTTCCCGGCCACCTAACTGGACCCGGCAGAGAATAAGCGGTCTGTTCGAAGATACGGTCGACCGCGACGCCATCAAAAGCACCCTGCGGGCAGTCGCTGGGCAGGCGCTACTTATCGAGACAACCTTTTTAGCCGACCGCGACTGGGAACTCTCCGGCCGCGAGCAGTTCCATCCTTTTCGTGTGACCGAGCACCTGTGGGTACGCCCACCCTGGTGCCCACCAGTCGTTGATGGCGCCGTTAACCTCATCATTGCGCCAGGGCTGGCCTTTGGCACCGGCACACACACCACCACGCAACTGTGCCTCACGGCGCTTGCCGATTTGCCGCTCACCGGCCGCTCACTATTGGACTGGGGCTGTGGCTCGGGAATTCTGGCGGTGGCGGCCTTGTGTCTGGGCGCCCGCTCGGCCACCGGCGTCGACGTCGATCCACGGGCACTCAGCGCCAGCATCGACAATGCCAAGCGTAACGCTGTGGCCAAAAACTTGGCGGTGCTGCCACCCGACGAGGTCCCGGCGGACCTTGCCTGCGACGTCGTTGTTGCTAACATCGTTGCCGATACCCTGATCGCACTGGCCCCGGTACTGAGCGCCCACCTGCGCACCGGTGGCAGGTTGCTGTTGTCAGGCATCCTGCCTGGACAGGCTCGGCGGGTATGTACAGCGTTCACAGGGTACAATTTCGCGTCCCGGCAACGGGATGAATGGGTACTACTCGAGGGTACCCGTAGCACCGCTGCCTACTGACCGATATCAACCGTGGTGCCCGCCAATATCCGAACCCGCTGCACGGCTTGCGATACCGTTTTTCGGGTCCTGCCGGAACAACTCGACGCCCAGGCCGGGCTGGTGCAATGCAATGCCTGTAGCGAAGTATTCAATGCCGCGTGGAACCTCATCGACGAAGTTGCCAACCCCGCACACGGCCCTGAGGACTCGGCTGACCTTGCGTTTCGGCCCGGACCTAGCTCGGCTCAGGGCGCCGCCGTTGGCGCGCGCCATGCCAACAACGCAAATGGGGCAGCAATCGGCAGGCCTGCAAGCGCCCAGCAACAGACGCGAGCCCAGCTGTCCGATAGCGTGGCTGGCCAGCCAACTGTTACCGCAACGGCCGATGCCAGCCTCTGGGCAAAGGATGGCACCTTACCGACTGATGGCTGGCGCAATGAACCCCGGCTTGGTCTGCCCGACTCGGCAACCGCGCCGCCCGCGCTCGATGCGCCGCTGGTGGCTGCCGCCGACCGACAGCGGGCGTTGCGCGGGCATCTCGGGCGCAGCCTACCCTGGTTATTCGGCTCTATTCTTGCTGGACTCACCCTGGTAACACAGGCACGCTTCGTGCTGCTGGATGAGTTGGCTGCCATCCCGGCAGCGAGAAACTATCTGCCTGTTTTCTGTCGCTACACCGGCTGCGAGATACCGGAGAAACTCACCGGCCCTGCTTTTGTTGTCACCCACACCCGCGTCGACCTACACCCGCGGCAGCCAGACGCTCTGGTTGTTCGCATCCAATTACTGAACCGCGGCCACACGGCCCGCCCCTGCCCGTCTCTGCGACTGACGCTGAGTGACCGGGCTGGGGGGATGGTGGGGCGCCGTACCTATAGCGCGGCTGAGCTCGGGTTCGACAACGAGGCCGAACCCATCGCAGGACGCGCCATCACGGTGATCACCCTGATTTTAGCCAACCCGGGGCCCGCGGCCACCGGCTTTGCAGCGCAGGCTGCCAGCATTTGAGATGGCCGCCTGCGCCAACCACCTGGCTCCAGGACTGCAGATTGGTCCGGTCCGGCTCGCTGGCCGGGTGCTGGCTGCGCCGATGGCGGGCATCAGTGACCAACCCTACCGTGCCTTGGCCCGGCGTTATGGCGCCGCTCTTGCCACGACTGAGGTGGTGGCCACCCGGCCGGACCTCGTGGTATCACACCAATCCCGCCTACGGGCCGGGCATGTCGGCGAACGCGGGCCAATCAGTGTGCAACTGCTAGGCGCAAATCCCAAAGAGATGGCAGCTGCTGCGCAGCACAGCGCTGACCACGGCGCCCATATCATCGACATCAACATGGGCTGTCCCGCCAAAAGAGTTTGCCGGCAACGAGTCGGCTCGGCCTTGCTGCAGAACGAGTTGCTGGTTAGCCGTATTCTCGAGGCAGTGGTCGATGCGGTAACGGTACCTGTCACCTTGAAAATCCGTACTGGCTGGAACCCGGCATCGCGCAACGCGCCACAGATCGCCACCATTGCCGAGCAGGCCGGCATCCAGGCACTTACCGTTCACGGACGTACTCGTGCTTGTGGGTATCATGGCCCAGTCGAATACGACACCATCCGCACCATCAAAACCCGAGTATCTATCCCGGTCATCGCCAACGGTGATATCGACTCTCCGGCACGGGCCGAAGTGGTGCTGGCATATACTGGCGCTGATGCAGTTATGATTGGTCGCGCCGCCCAAGGTCAGCCCTGGCTTTTTGCACGCATCGAGCGCTTTCTCAGTGACAACTATGACCCAGGCGACCCGCCACTGGCAGAAAAACGTGATACTCTCCTCGGCCACCTACAGGCGTTGTACACGTTCTACGGCGAGGACACCGGCGTGCGCATCGCTCGTAAGCATGTAGCGTGGTACACCGCAGCGCTGGGCGACTACCCGGCCTTCCGGGCTTCTTTTAACCGCGCCCAGCGCGCCGGGACCCAACTGGCTCTGGCGGAAGAGTTTTTCCTACTGCTGGCAGAGCATGCCGCAGGTGCTGCATGAATCGAACTAAAACCGAGCCGCTCAACCAATCTGTCAGGCGGGCGCTTGAAAGGTATTTCGCCGAACTGGACGGCGAGGAAGCGCGTGACCTTTATCCCTTGGTGGTCGCCGAGGTCGAACGACCGTTGCTGGAAGTGGTCATGCGCGAAGCAGGCGGCAACCAGTCGCGAGCGGCCCGTATGCTCGGGCTCAACCGCAACACCCTGCGCAAGAAACTGGCCCGCTATATGCGCGACTGAAATCATTGCCTGTTGCCAACTGCCCGGGGCAACACAGGAGTTACCCTCTTCAATACCAGTGCGCCGATTTCCAACCAGCGAGGGCGAGTCATCCATGGCCTTAAATGACTGTGTGCCCGTGCGCCGGGCGCTGATCAGCGTGTCGGACAAGACCGGGCTGGCCGACTTCGCCCGCAGGCTGCAAAACTGCGGCATTGAGATACTCTCGACCGGTGGCACCGCTGCCCAGTTACGGGACAACGGCATCGAAGTGATCGAGGTATCCGATTACACCGGCTTTCCAGAGATGATGAACGGGCGCCTGAAAACGCTGCACCCACGGATTCACGGCGGCCTGCTTGGCCGGCGTGGCACAGATAATGCCGAGATGAAAAGCGGCGGTATCCTGCCGATCGACCTGCTGGCCGTGAACCTCTACCCGTTTGAACAAACCACAGCACAGCCGGACTGCAGTTGGAGCGAGGCCATCGAGAATATCGACATCGGCGGTCCCGCTATGTTGCGGGCGGCAGCCAAGAATCACGATGCGGTCACCGTGCTGGTCGATGTTGGGGACTACGCCGGCGTGGCCGATGAGATCGAGGCGACAGGTGGAGTTTGTGACGCCACCCGCAAGCGCCTCGCCGCATGTGCATTCAGCCATACAGCCCACTACGACGGCGTGATCTCGAATTACCTAACTCGCACGGAGGCAAACGCCTTCCCTGCCGTGTTGAACCTGCAGTTCAGCCGGCGCGACAACATGCGCTATGGCGAAAATCCACACCAGCAAGCGGCCTTCTATCAGGAGTGTAACCCTGCCCCGGGCACACTGGCGGCGGGTACGCAACTACAGGGCAAAGCGCTGTCGTACAACAACGTAGCCGATGCCGATGCCGCACTCGAATGCGTCAGCGCCTTTGACCAGACCGCCTGCGTCATTGTCAAGCACGCCAATCCATGCGGTGTTGCGGTATCAACCGACGTTGCAGACGCTTACGAAAAGGCGTATTCGACCGACCCGACTTCGGCTTTCGGTGGCATCATTGCCTGCAACCGTGAACTGGACGGGCAAACCGCGGCGACCATCATCGCGCGCCAGTTTGTCGAGGTCATCATCGCACCGTCTTTTACTGCTGCCGCCGTTGCGGCACTGGCGGAAAAACCGAATGTGCGAGTCATCCAGGTCCAAACCATCGACCCACAGGCATTTGCCCAACACTACTTCAAGCGCGTGGGTGGCGGACTGCTAGTGCAGCAGCAGGACCTTGGGCGCCTCATGGCGAAGGATCTCAAACGAGTCAGTGCCCGGGCACCTGATGCCAGCGAGGAGCGCGACCTGCTGTTCGCCTGGATCGTAGCCAAGTTCGTCAAGTCAAACGCCATTGTTTATGCGGCCGGCGGGCGTACTATCGGCGTCGGTGCTGGCCAGATGAGTCGGGTTTACTCGGCCCGAATCGCCGGCATCAAAGCGGCTGATGAGAACCTCGAAGTAGTGGGGTCGGTGATGGCATCCGATGCATTCTTTCCCTTCCGCGACGGCATCGATGCGGCAGCCGCCGCGGGCATTACTGCGATCATTCAGCCAGGCGGCTCGATGCGGGACAATGAGGTCATCGCTGCCGCGAACGAACACGACATGGCCATGGTGTTTACCGGTATGCGTCACTTCCGTCACTAGCGCGCCATGAGAATCCTGGTAGTCGGTGGTGGTGGCAGGGAGCACGCCCTAGCCTGGAAACTGGCGGCCTCGTCCCGGGTTGAAACCGTGTACGTAGCACCGGGCAATGCCGGCACCGCGCGTGAAGCGCGGGTAGAAAATCTCCCGCTGGCGATGGATGACATCGAGGCCTTGCTCAAGGAGGCGCGGGCCCGCCATATCGACCTCACTGTAATTGGTCCAGAAGCACCGTTGGTCGAGGGCATCGTTGATCGCTTCGAGGCCGCGGGACTCAGGTGCTTTGGGCCACGCAGCGGACCCGCACAACTAGAGGGATCGAAAGCGTTCACCAAAGCTTTTCTTGAGCGACACGGGATACCTACTGCAGAGTATTGCACCTTTACTGACCCAGCCCAGGCACGCTCGTGGATCCGCGACCATGGCTCGCCGGTAGTGCTCAAGGCTGATGGGCTCGCTGCGGGCAAGGGCGTTATTATTGCTCGCACTGAGGCTGAGGCCTTTGCCGGCGTAGAGCAGATTCTGGAGGCACGCCGCTTCGGTACCGCCGGCAATCGACTGGTGGTGGAGGAGTTCCTTGAGGGCGAAGAGGTTAGTTTCATTTGCGTGGTGGCTGGCACCGAAGTATTACCACTTGCTACCTCGCAAGATCACAAAGCCCGAGACGCCGGTGACCGTGGCCCCAATACCGGCGGCATGGGTGCCTACTCGCCGGCACCGGTGGTAACAGATGCACTACACCGGCGCATTATGAGCGAGGTAATCCAACCAACAGTTCGTGGGCTCGCCACCGAGGATATTCCCTATTCTGGATTTCTCTATGCCGGTCTGATGATTGACGGGGCCGGCACACCTAAGGTGCTGGAATACAACTGCCGCTTGGGCGACCCCGAAACACAGCCCATCCTGATGCGGTTACGCTCTGACCTGGTAGATCTGTGCGAGGCGGCGCTTGACCAGCGCCTTGCCAACTACGCGGTCGACTGGGATTCGAGGGCCGCACTGGGTGTGGTCATGGCCGCGGCTGGCTACCCGGACAATTACCTCAAAGGTGATGAAATCCTGGGCTTAGAGGCGGTCGATTCCGGTACGGTTAAAGTTTTTCATGCCGGCACGGCATTGCGCGAGAGTAGCGTCCGCACCAACGGTGGGCGGGTATTGTGCGTTACCGCCCTTGGCGATACGGTTGCGCTGGCTCAGCACGAAGCATACGGCGCACTCAGTAAAATCCACTGGCGGGGCGCTTATTGGCGACCCGATATCGGCTACCGGGCCGTCGACCGGCCGTCTGAACCTACTACCTGAAGAGAGACGCTATGAACACGCCTTTTGTCGCCGTACTGATGGGCTCGGACTCGGACCTCGCTACCGTGCAGAGCACCCTGGACACACTGGATACCCTGGAAGTGGCCTGGGAGGCTCGGATTACCTCGGCCCATCGCACCCCGGAGGATACCCATTGTTACGTGCGTGATGCTGACACACGTGGCTGTACCGTGTTTATCGCAGCTGCGGGTTTGGCGGCGCACCTGGCCGGCACCGTCGCGGCGCTGACCTTGCGACCCGTCATCGGCATCCCTATGGCCGGCGGACCGCTGAATGGCCAAGATGCACTGCTGTCAACGGTACAGATGCCAGGTGGTATTCCGGTTGCCTGTGTCGCCATTGGCAAGGCCGGCGCCAGAAACGCCGCCTACCTCGCCGCCCAGATCATGGCAACCGCTGACCCGGCCCTCGCTGCCAGGCTTGTCACGCAGCGCAAAACTGACGCGCAGGTGGTACGCGACAAGAACCAGGCATTGCAGGAGACACTCTCATCGAGTCATCCCTAACCGATGATTGCGCGGTTGCAGCCCGCGCTATTACCAACGGCGGGGTGGTCGCCTACCCCACTGAATACTGCTTTGGACTTGGTTGCGATCCGCACAACGAGACAGCCGTGCGCCGTATCTTGCAGTTGAAAAAACGCTCCTGGACTCGGGGCCTGATCGTGATTGCTGATCGCCCGGCCCGGCTGCGGGGCCTGGTTAGCCTCTCCGATCCGGTCCTGCTGGCGGCGCCTCTCGCCTCGTGGCCCGGGCCCCATACCTGGCTGTTGCCGGCCTGTAATTGGACGCCGCGCTGGCTGTGCGGGCAGCACCGCTCGCTGGCGGTACGAGTAACAGCACATCCCCCAGCCCGGGCATTGTGCCGGAACAGCGCTTCGGCACTGGTCTCAACCAGCGCCAACCGTGGCGGCCGACCGCCACTGCGGACCACGGCTGCGGTCGTCGCCGAGTTTGGAGATCACCTGGATTGCATTCTCGATTGCAGGGTTGGCAGTGCACCGGCGCCTAGCGCCATTGTCGATGCGACGACTGGCGCACAGATTCGCGTTGCTTGACCCGGCAATTTCCGCCTGCACCACGCAGTGGCCCTAACCCTTTATTCCCTGCTATTGTGGTCGGTAGCACTGCCAGTACTGCTGGCACGCTTGGGCTTACGAGCCCTGCGTAACCCTGCGTACCGAAGCCGACTGTCTGAGCGATTCAGTCTTGGGGCCTCATTAGCGGAACCTTGTGACATCTGGGTACACGCCGTTTCCGTGGGCGAAGTCAACGCCGCAACGCCGCTGGTGAACGAGTTACTCAAGCTCAGGCCTCACTTACGGATTCTAGTTACTACTATGACGCCCACCGGCACCGAGCAAGTCGCAGCGTCGTTTGGCGATCGCGTGTGCCATTGCTACGCGCCCTACGATTACCCGTTTGCCGTCAAGCGCTTTCTCGAACAGGCACAGCCAAGACTGCTGGTACTGATGGAAACCGAGATCTGGCCAAACATCATTAACCATTGCCATGCGCGCGGTATCAAAGTTGCCATGACTAATGTCCGCTTGTCAGAAAAATCAGCTCGCGGCTACCGCGCGGTGGGCTTCCTAGTGCGTGACATACTGGCTAAGGTATCGGTATTCGCGGTGCAATCCAACTCAGACCAAGAACGTCTGGTTACGCTTGGCGCAAATGCGGCGCGCGTACACCGTACCGGCAGCATGAAATTCGAGGTGCAACTGCCCGCCAGCCTGCGAGAGGTCGCCCAGGTTGTGCGCCGCGACTGGGGTCGGGACCGGCCAGTCGTAGTAGCAGGCAGCACCCACCAAGGTGAGGAGACGATGTTGCTCAAGGCGCTAATGCGCTTGCGCGAGAATTTTCCCGACATTTTGCTGGTGATTGCGCCACGCCACCCAGAGCGCTTCGGCGCCACCGTGCGCGAGGTTCGCAAAGCAGGCTTCCCGGTCAGCCGCCGCAGCCAACAGCCCGGGGCACTGCACAATGGTGTACTAGTCCAGGTCGCTGATACCATGGGTGAATTGCCGGTTCTTTACGCCGCTGCCGACGTCGCTGTAGTGGGTGGCAGCCTGATCCGCATCCGTGGCATCGGCGGCCACAATCTCCTCGAACCTTGCGCGGTCGGTGTTCCCGTGCTGTTCGGCCCTTATATGAGCAATTTCCAGCAGATCAGCCGCATGGCCCAGGTTCGCCAAGCCGGCCTGGAAGTTCGCGGTGAAGCCGAGCTAACCATGCAAATTGTCCGGCTTCTCAATGATCCCAGCTTGCGCACTACCATCGGTGAAAACGGGCTAGCCATGGTCTCGGAAAACACCGGGGCCACGCGCCGGGCTCTTGACCTGTTGTTACCGTTACTTAACCAAGTGGCGATGAATGAAGCCGGAAAAGTTTAAAACATTGTTAAAGCGCGCCGATTAATCAATGCCCAGAGAAAATATAACTAATCAATGTTATTTGTTTGTAACTAATCAATGTTATTTGTTTGTTCGCAATTTTTTTGTTGTTGTTTTCTTGCAATGTTTACCGTTATTCGTGTTATCTGTATTTTCTTGAACACGAAGATTGCTTTTTCGCTTTTTTTTCTTATTGCAACACTACCGCCATTTACTTGACATTTACTATTGCTTGGCTATAGTTCGCCTGCAAGGAGTAACCATTAACGGTTATTCCACAGTTTACCGGTACGCTTCCTCGTTTCATTAGTTGAATTTTTAATGTAGACGGGAGACGCAATGTGGTAGTACTGACAGAGGCGGTGTGTCGATAAGCGGAAAAGTGGTACTCATCAACCAGTCCGTCCGTACATCAACCTTAGCAGGAGAACCATTATGGCGGCAAAGAAGAAGGCAACCAAGAAACGAGCAGCATCGAAAAAACGGGTAGCAAAGAAACGGGCCACTAAGAAGAAGGCTACCCGGAAGAAAGCCAAGAAGAAGGCTACCCGGAAGAAAGCCAAGAAGAAGGCTACCCGGAAGAAAGCCAAGAAGAAGGCTCGCCGGAAGTAAAGCCTAACGGAGCTGATTAGCAACGGCCTACCGGGCATCGGCCCGGCAGTTTAAGGCCACATCTTTCAGGAGGCGACGGCTATCACCGTCGCCTCTTTTCTTTTAGCAGCGCTGCACGACGCTAAACTCTGCTGTACCGGTTTAGCACTCAGTCCCCACCCTTATGGCGGCGGCCGAGGACCTGCGTCACCAGGTACTCCCAGCGTACTTTTCCCCGTGGTCGCGCACTGGGGAAAAACACTTGCACTGAAAAGTCCCGCGCCTGGCCGGGCGGTACAGCCAGTACCACGCGTGGTGCGGCCAGGCCGATGATATTGCAGTCTTCAGTGGCAGAGGCGTCAGTTGGCAAACAATCGCGCTGTTTCACCTCTAGCGTGGCTTCGACCAGCGCAACATCCGTTGCTGAATTGTGCAGACGACCAGCCAGTTTGTAACTGCCGGCATAGCCAGGGGTAATCATCACACTAGACAGTTGTACCTGGGCTAAGGAAATCATTGCCACACCGCGCTCCCTTTCGCCGGGAATGAGTTGATACATGACGAAGGTAAACGCCAATAAGATAGCCAACACACTGAAAGCGAAACGCGGATGACGGCCGGCGGCAACAATCAATGTCACCGCGATAGCCCCCAGGATGATCCAATGCATTGGCTTTGTTTTCTCCAGCCCGAGCGCGGGTCCAACCAGTGTATATATACTATGGCCGATTGGTAAAACCGTAGCCGTACAAACGTAACGAAACTAGCGGTTTGCCCGACAGGCCCGAACCATGGTGTCTAACTCCCACGTACCACACAGCGACACGCTACCCATCCAGCAACTGGCTGCGAGGGCCCGCGCCGTCACCCATCAGCCACTCGATGAGAGCGCTCGCCAGGACCTAGGCCGGGAGATCAAGCAGTTGCTAGAGCAGGAAAACGCTGTACTCGTGGCTCATTATTATGTCGATGCCGCGCTCCAGGACCTGGCCGAGGTAACTGGCGGCTGCGTGGCTGACTCATTGGAAATGGCCCGTTTCGGCATGGATCACCCCGCCAGCACCGTGGTCGTTGCTGGAGTACGTTTCATGGGCGAAACGGCCAAGATATTGAGTCCAGAAAAACGGCTACTGGTGGTAGAGCCCGAGGCCGAGTGTTCCCTGGACCAAGGCTGCCCAGCGGATGCCTTTAGCACATTTTGCGATGCGCATCCCGGGCGAACTGTGGTGGTGTATGCCAACACCAGCGCAGCGGTCAAGGCGCGGGCTGACTGGGTTGTTACTTCATCCATCGCCCTCAAACTGGTCCGCCACCTATGGCAGCGAGGCGAGCAACTGATCTGGGCTCCGGATAAATATCTGGGTGACTACGTCCGCCGCCAGAGCGGTGCTGACATGCTGTTATGGGATGGCGCCTGCATCGTGCACGAGGAGTTCAAAGGTGAGGTGCTGGCTATGTTGAAGCAGAAACACCCGCAAGCCAAAGTGTTGGTGCACCCGGAATCACCACCTTCGGTGATCGCACTGGCCGACATTGTGGGCTCGACCAGTCAACTGATCCAGGCTGCCCGCGAGATGGACGCATCGCTTTTCATCGTCGCGACTGAACAAGGCATTTTCCACAAAATGCAGCAGGTCGCACCGGACAAGTCTTTCATCGCTGCACCAACTGCCGGTGAGGGCGCAACCTGCGAGAGTTGCGCCAATTGCCCATGGATGAAGATGAACGACTTGCCGCGGCTCGCCCGGGTCCTGCGCACCGGCGCCAACGAGGTGATCCTTGACCCGGCTATCCGACAACAGGCCGGGACTTCTATCCGGCGGATGATCGAGTTCGGCCGGCAGCATGCACCGCCGGCTCCACGCGCTGCCTGAGTCGCATCGTGCGTTACCGCAGCGGTCTCAAAGACACCGGCCAGCACCGGATCGGTGTGCTACTGGTGAACCTGGGCACCCCGGAAGCGCCCGTACCGAGCGCCGTGCGCCGCTACCTTGCGCAGTTCCTGCACGATCAGCGCGTGGTGGAACTGACCCGCCTGTTCTGGTGGCCAATCCTCCACGGCCTAATCTTGCGTACACGGCCGCGTCGCCGCGTAGCAGCCTACCGCAGGATCTGGCAGGAACAAGGTGCGCCGTTACTCTGTATCACGGCAAAACAAGCCAACGGGATCACAGCGGCGCTGTTATCGCGTTACGGCGGCAAATTCCAGGTAGAGTTCGCCATGCGCTACGGTAAACCTTCCATTGACGCGGTACTTGAACACCTGGCGAACGCCAGTACCGACCGTATCGTGGTATTGCCCCTATATCCCCAGTACTCGTGTTCAACCACTGGTTCGGTCTACGACGCTGTCGGCCAGACCCTCAAGCATTGGCGCAACCTGCCATCCTTGCGCCTGGTCCGGGACTATCACCTGGACGATGGCTACCTAGATGCACTGGCCGCATCGGTTCGCGAACACTGGGTCAGTCACGGCCAGGCCGACAAACTTCTACTTTCTTTTCACGGCACTCCCGAACGCTACCGTCAGCAGGGCGATCCTTATCAAGGCCAATGCCTTGCCACAGCCGGCGCCCTGGCTATACGTCTGGGTCTCACTGCAGACAACTGGCAAGTAACCTTTCAGTCCCGTTTCGGTAAAGCGCCCTGGCTTACACCCTACACGGAGCAGACGCTGATCGCACTGGCGCGGGCTGGCAGCACCAGCGTGGACGTGATCTGTCCCGGCTTTTCCGCCGATTGCCTGGAAACCCTGGAGGAGATCAATCAGGAAAACCGCGCGGCCTTTCTCGCAGCAGGCGGCCAAACCTTCCATTACATTCCCTGCCTCAACGACCGCGCCGATCACGTTACCGCACTCGCCGACGTGATAGCGCGCCAAACCAGCGACTGGTTGAGCGCCTCCTAAAGCTTGGCGCCGGGCAGAGCGTGCGCGTTCTAGCGTAGATTTTTTAGCCTGCCGTATCGCCGCGCAGGGCGGCGATTACCGGCCGGGTGTGCGGGCGCCGGCCGTGCCAGATCCAGAAAGACTCCGCAGCCTGCTCGACCAGCATCCCGAGCCCGTCCGCGGTGTGCCCTGCGCCAGCGGCGTGCGCCCAGCGCAGGAATGCGGTTGGTGTGTTGGCATAAACCAGATCATAAGCGAGCGCGCCGGGAGCAAACAGGCCCTGGGGCAACACCGGCACCTCACCGGCCAGGCTGGCCGAGGTGGCATTGATCACGATCTCAAATGCGGTCTGCGCTAAATCCTCGAGAGCAACGCCGCTGGTGTCGCCTGCGCCCGCGAACGCCACAGCCAACTCTTGAGCACGCACTCCGGTGCGGTTAGCGATGACCAGTTCGGCCGGGCCCGCCGTTAACAACGCCTGCAAGATACCCTGTGCCGCACCACCGGCGCCAATCACGAGTACCCGTGACCCGGCCAGTGTGACGGTGAGATTCTGCTCCAGATCCCTCAGCAAACCCACGCCGTCGGTATTGTCTCCGACAATGGCCTCGTCCTCAAACGACAGTGTATTGACTGCCTGAGCGGTGCAGGCCCGCTCACTGAGACGATCGCTCAAGCGCCAGGCTGCCTGCTTAAATGGCACGGTAACGTTAACTCCGGCAAAGCCGCCGGCCCGGATATTGCACAGCCCCTGTTCAAAGCCCTCTGGCTCCAGGGCCAGGGCCTGGTATTCCAGCGTGAGACCACACTGACTGGCGAAGGCCTGGTGTATTTGTGGCGACTTGCTGTGGGCCACGGGATGGCCAACTACGGCGAAGCGGCTCGTACGGGGCTGAAAATCGGATAGGTCACTCATCGGGCTCTCATTCGGCGACAGACCACTAGCGCCACATCGGACTACCGGAATTCACGCTATAGTCGCATAATCCGGCGCCACACGGCTCCTGCTTCAAGGCAGCCAACGACAACCAAGTAAAACCCCCCATTTGCCAGCCATGCAGGATTCGTTCGACCGAGTTCAGGTGATCGATTCCCATACCGGGGGAGAACCCACCCGCATCGTCATCAGCGGCGGACCGGACCTCGGTACGGGCAGCCTGGCCGAGCGGCGCGAAGTATTCCGCGACCAATTTGATGCTTTTCGCTCGGCGGTTGTCAACGAACCCCGCGGCAGCGACGTTTGGGTGGGCGGTATCGTGTGTCCACCTGCGCAATCGCAAGCCGCCGCTGGCATCATCTTTTTCAACAACGTCGGCGTACTTAATATGTGCGGTCACGGCACTATCGGCCTTGCCGTGACTCTGGCCCATCTCGGCCGTATCAGGCCCGGCAACCACTTGATCGAGACCCCGGTCGGGAATATCACGGCAACGCTGCACGACCATCACCGGGTCACCATCACCAACGTAGCCAGTTACCGCTACCGGGCGGGGGTGGAACTCGACCTTGGCCAAGAGGGCCGCATCTGTGGCGACGTGGCCTGGGGCGGCAACTGGTTCTTCCTGGCCAAAGATCATGCAGAGCGCATCGCCTACGACAACATACCCCGCCTCACCGCGGTGACAGTGGCCATCCGCACTGCATTGATGCGACAGGGGATTACTGGAGCGGACGGTGGCGAGATTGACCACGTGGAACTTTTTGGTCCAGCCGACAACGGTGCCGATGCCCGCAACTTCGTGCTCTGCCCCGGCAGCGCTTATGACCGCTCGCCGTGTGGTACCGGCACCAGCGCCAAGCTCGCCTGCCTGATGGCAGACGGGCAGCTCCAGGCCGGCCAAACCTGGCGCCAGCAGAGTATCGTTGGCAGTATTTTCGAGGCTCGCGGCGAGTGGCAGGGTGAACGGGTAATTCCGCGCATCACCGGCACCGCTCATGTCAACGCGGAATCCACCCTGCTGTTCGACCTAGCCGACCCATTTTGCATGGGCATTCAGGGTTGAGCCATCCGGGCCAGCAAGTGTTGGTGGCAGGTGCCGGCGTGATTGGCACCGCCTGCGCCCACTTCCTTGAAGCCCTCGGCTACAGCGTTATCCTGGCAGACCGCGGACCAGTCTACGCACAAGCCTCGTATGGCAACTGCGGCAACATCTGTCCCAGCCACCTACTGCCGTTGGCACGACCCGGCGTTATCGGCCAAGCCCTCACTGCCCTAGCGCAGGGCAGTGCGCCGTTTTTCCTGGCCCCACATATCGATTTGCCACTGTGGCGCTGGCTGCTGCGCTTTGCCGGCAACTGCCGTCGTAACCGCATGATCCACAGTGGCCATGCGGCATTGGCGTTGCTGCGGGAATCGCGGCACCTTTATGACGGGTTGCTCGATGAGTACGCGCTCGAGTGCGAATGGGATCCGAGCGGTTCGCTATACGTATTCGAGCACAGCCACGCTCTGCAACGCTTTGCGGCGACTGCCGAGTTGCTGCAGACGGAGTACGGTATCGAAGCACGCTTTGTCACCGCTGGTGCGCTGGCAGCGATGGAGCCTGCGCTGCGGCCAGGGCTCGCTGGTGCCTGGTACTTTCCCGGCGATGCTCACCTGCGACCGGATCGACTGCTGGCTTGCTGGCGGCAATCACTGCGCAATCGAGGCATCCGCTTCATGGAACATACCGGCGTACAGAGCCTGGTGTTTCGGGATGGCCGCGCCTGCGCCGCTCGCACCAGTCGCGGTGAAATCGAGGCGGATTTCTTTGTCTTTGCCACTGGGGCAATGACTCCGTTTCTTAGCCGTGAGATCGGCTGGCAGGTCCCGATACAGCCGGCCAAAGGCTACTCGCTCACCATGCCACGCCCACGCTGCAGCCCGCGAGTTGCACTGCATTTAGTCGATTACGGTGTAGTGGTGACCCCCATGCGCAGCGGCTATCGGCTGGGCTCTGTTCTAGAGTTTTCCGGTTACAACCGGCGGGTGGACTTGCGACGCGTTGCCCTGCTGCGCAGTGCTGCGAGGGCCTGTCTGGTCGAACCCTTGACAGAGCCGGTGGCGCAACCCTGGGTCGGCTGGCGCTCGATGACACCTGATGGCTTACCGCGCATCGGCCCCTGCCCGACGGCGCCCAACCTCTATCTTGCCGCTGGCCACAATATGCTGGGAATGTCTATGGCGCCAGCCACCGGACAACTTATCGCCCAGATGATCGACGGCCAGGTACCGACCGTCGATCCCACACCCTATCGGCTGCTGCAGTGACTCTTAAGCGCAGTGCCCGGCCGGACCCGGCACCCGGCACGGGCGCCTGTCGCCAACCCGACAGCGTACCTTATGACTGACATTCTTAGTTTCGTCAGCGATCACCTTGATCAGTTGCCCGGGGCATTGCGGCCAATGGCCGAAAAACATCTTGCGCATTTGCTGGAAACGGTACAACCAACCCTGCAACGGGCCGCTGCCTGTGAATCCGGTCGGCAAGCGCTTAGCTCGCTGGTGCCAGTTGTTGCCTGCAGCGACTTCATCGCCCGCACCCTGGCCCGTTTCCCCGAGTTGCTGGCCTGCCTGTGCGGGCCTGGTGGCATCAGCCAACCGCGCGAGCGAGGCGAAATCACCGAGTCGATCATCCAGTTCGTGAGTACAAACGACCAGGAGACGCTAACGCAGCAACTGCGACAAGTGCGACAACAAGAGATCGCCCGTATCGGCTGGCGCGACCTCGCTGGTCTCGCACCCCTCGAGGAAGTTGTCGCTACCCTATCGGAGCTTGCAGATGCCGCAATCGGCGTGGCCCTGACCTGTGCCCACCGCGAGTTGGTGGCTCGGCACGGCGAACCCATCGGCAAGCAAAGCGGGCAGCCCCTGCAGATGACGGTGCTGGGTTTAGGCAAACTCGGCGGGCGGGAACTTAACCTGTCCTCTGATATCGATCTGGTTTTTGCCTACAGTGAGGCCGGTGACACCCGCGGCCCACAACCCATCAGCAACCATGAGTTTTTTCTCAAGGTGGGTCAGCGCCTCATCGCCCTGCTCGAGGCACAGACCGCTGATGGCATCGTCTTTCGCACCGACATGCGGCTGCGGCCCAATGGCGACAGTGGCCCGCTGGCGCTGTCCTTCGACGCCATCGACCATTACTACCTGACCCACGGCCGCGATTGGGAGCGCTATGCCCTGATCAAAGCGCGGCCGGTAGCCGGGGACATCGCCGCAGGCGAGCGACTGCTGACAAACCTCAAGCCCTTTGTCTATCGCAAGTACCTGGACTTCGGCGCCTTCGAAGCTATCCGCTCTATGAAAAGCCTGATCGAACGCCAACTCTTACGCCGTGACAGAGTAAACGATGTCAAGCTGGGGCGTGGCGGCATCCGCGAGATCGAGTTCATCGTGCAAGCGCACCAACTAATCCACGGCGGCCGCAACCCGGACCTGCAGACCCCGAGTATCTGGCAGGCGCTTACCCAACTGGAGTCGGCCGAGATTCTCAAACACGCTGATTGCGAACTGCTGCGTAGCAATTACGATTTCCTCCGCCGCCTGGAGCACCGCCTGCAGGTAGTGGACGACCGCCAAACCCATGCCGTACCGTCAGACCCCTTGGACCGAGCACGTATCGTCCTGGCGCTGGGCTATTACACGGACGTTGAATTCAGCGCCCGGCTACGCATGGTCACCGACGCAGTGCATGCCGGCTTCCGGGAAGTGTTGCGCCAGAGCGCCGAAGTAGAGGAAGCGGACGGGCCTGAGAGTAAACTAACCGACCTCTGGCACGGTACTCTGGCCAGCGATGACGCCAACACCACCCTGGCGGTGCTTGGTTTCACCGAACCCGAGCACATCGCTAGGGTACTGGTAGACATGCACAACAGCCGGTTCTACCAGGCATTCTCGCGCGAGGGGCGCGAACGCTTGGATCGACTGATGCCATTGGCACTGCGCACCTGCAGTCGCGAGTCGCGACCCGACATCGCATTGACGCGCTTGGTATCCGTGGTTGAGGCGATCGGGCGTCGTTCCGCCTACCTCTCGCTGCTGGCCGAGAACCCACTCGCACTGGAGCAACTGGTGCGCCTGATCACGGCTTCGAACTGGATTAGTAACTGGATCGGCCAGCACCCGGTGATTTTGGACGAACTGCTCGACCCTATATCCAGTTTCCGTCTACAAGAGCGTCGGGCGATCAACGGTGAACTCGGTCGCAGGCTTGGCCAGGTCGATGGCCAGGATTTGGAGGTAGCCATGGACCTGCTGCGTGAGTACCGCCAGGGTTACAGCCTGCGGGTCGCGGCCGCAGACGTTGCCGGCCTGCTCGAGGTGGAGGCCGTTTCCCGGGCACTATGTGCCCTGGCTGAAGCGGTACTGGACCAAGCCCTGGTGTTGTCGCGCAGCGGCCTGACCCTGGCAGCACCGGCCAGCGGCGCAGAGGATATCGGCATCGTCGCCTACGGCAAACTCGGCAGTCTGGAGCTGGGTTACAACTCCGACCTCGACATCGTCTTCGTCTACGATCAACCGCAAGGGGAGAGCGCGTCCAGTGCCGCCCACAGACGCCACTATTTTGGCCGCCTAGTGCAACGCCTGGTCCATATACTAACTATCCGCACCCAGGCCGGAACCCTGTACCAGATCGACATGCGCCTGCGGCCTAGCGGACGCTCTGGCACGGTGGTCTCGCCACTCAATGCCTACCAGGACTACCTGCAGGGAAACGCCTGGACTTGGGAGCACCAGGCGCTGGTACGGGCGCGGATGGTGACCGGCCACAGGTCACTGGTCGAGCGTTTCGAAGCCATCCGCCGGCGGATATTGTGCCGACCGCGCAACGACGGGGCACTGCGTAGCGCAGTGGCAGACATGCGTCAACGCATGATCGACGCCCATAGCGCACCAGCCAGCGGCCTGTTCGACCTAAAACAAGGCCGCGGCGGGCTGGTGGACATCGAGTTTCTGTGCCAGTACCTGGTGCTGCGTTGGGCGCCTGATAATCCCCTCCTAGCCAACCAGCGCAGCAATGCATCCATACTTGCCCAGCTTGCAGATAGCGGCAGGATCGAGCCTGGCGACGCTCAGACGCTGACCCGAATCCTGCAACACTACCTCGCCCGCGAGAACGCGCTCAAACTGCAGGAAGAACCAGCACTGATTGCGGCCGCAACATGCCAGTCTGAACGGCGCGAGGTCTGCCGTTTATGGCAACATTACTTGGGCGATACACGTGCACTAGATTGATGGCCCGCCCAATGCGGGCCTACTCCGCTGATCCGACCCCCGGTCTGAATGTCAGCAGATAGGCTAGAATCCGTTGCCCTTTGTTTTCTCGGCTCGATCCCCTAATGCCCACCGAACCCGCTATTGCGCTGGTTATTGGCTCGTTCCACCGCAGCGAGTGCGAAACCATGCTCGCGGCGGCGCTCGCTACCGCCCGTGACTGTGGCCTCGCTGTGACCGAGCAGGTCTGGGTTCCGGGTTCAATGGAGCAACCACTCGCGCTCAAGCGCCTACTCGCCCGGGACGGCATCGATGGTGCCGTGGCACTGGGGATCATCGAGCGTGGCGAGACCGGCCATGGCCTGGTGATGGCGCAGGCAGTCATCCACGCCATTATCGACCTGCAACTCCAGACTATGAAACCGGTAGGGGTCGGCATCCTCGGTCCGGAGATCGACCGGCAACAGATTGGCCCGCGGCTGGAACCTTATGCCCGGGCTGCCGTGCGCGCTGTGCGCGCCATGCTCTGACCTGTCCTGACTGCGCTGTCGCCAAAGCCGAGGTTTTGCAATAATCCAATCCTTTCGAAATGCCGGCACCCGGCCGGCGAGAAAATGACGAGAGCAATCAATGTCTTTTGCAGACCGTGACGGAACCATATGGTTTGACGGCAAAATGGTGCCCTGGCGGGATGCCAGCATCCACGTACTGACTCACACGCTGCATTACGGGCTCGGCGTGTTCGAAGGCGTGCGCGCTTACCAAACCGACCATGGCACAGCGCTCTTCCGCCTGCAAGATCACACCGAGCGGCTGTTTCGCTCTGCCCACATACTCGGCATGCGCATCCCGTTTGACGCCGACATTTTGAATGATGCGCAGACCGCAGTAGTCCGGGATAACGGTCTTGCCAGCGCCTACATCCGGCCGCTGGCATTTTACGGATCTGAAGGTATGGGTATACGAGCCGACATGCTGCAGACCCATGTTGCCATCGCCACCTGGGAATGGGGCGCGTATCTGGGCGATGAGGGCCTGAAAAACGGTATCCGCGTGCGGACCTCGTCGTTTACCCGCCACCACGTCAACATCACCATGTGCCGAGCCAAAGCGTGCGGCAACTACATCAATTCCATTCTTGCCTTACAGGAAGCTCTTTCTGCCGGAGCCGATGAAGCCCTGATGCTCGATGCCGAGGGCTATGTGATGGAAGGCACCGGGGAGAACATATTCATCGTCAGAGACAATGTTGTTTATACGCCGGATCTCACCTCCGCGCTGGAGGGTATTACCCGCGATACCGTGATCCAGCTGATCGGAGAACTCGGCCTTGAGCTGCAAGAAAAACGCATCACTCGTGACGAGGTTTATGTCGCCGACGAGGCCTTCTTTACCGGTACTGCCGCCGAGGTCACCCCTATCCGTGAACTCGACGGGCGTGCGATCGGCAACGGCAGCCGGGGTCCGGTTACCGAGCGCATCCAGTCGCTATACTTCGACTGTGTGCAGGGACGTAGTGCACGTCATGGTGCCTGGTTAACCACCGTCTGAGCAGGAAAAATAAACGATGGCCGTGTCCGACAGCCCGACCCCCGGCCCGGCCGTGGCGCCCCGGGCCCGCGAGATCTCGGCTGCCAACCTGCCACTTTGCTGCCCGGGCGAGAACAGCAGCCTGTGGAACCACCACCCGCGGGTTTACCTGCCGATCGAACCGGCTGGTGAAGCGCTTTGCCCGTACTGCGGCACCCGCTACCTGCTGAGCGGCGCGACCCCCTGAGCGTCCCGACGAGACAACGCCGATGAAGTCGGTCGGCCCGGGCGCCAACTTAGCATGACTGTCCAGCCTAATATCCTGGTCGTGGGTCCTGCCTGGATCGGTGACATGGTGATGGCCCAGAGCCTGTTCAAGGCGCTCAAAGCGCGCGCGCCTGGCGGTACCGTGTCGGTTGCCGCCCCGGCCGTCACCGCGCCACTGCTAGAGCGCATGCCGGAAGTCGATGTGGTAATCGACACACCTTTTCGCCACAACCATCTGCAGTTGCGCGAGCGCTACAGCCTGGGCCGCTCATTGCGACGCCAGGGCTATGACCGGGCCATCGTACTGCCCGGTTCGATCAAGGCCGCGCTGCTGCCCTTTTTTGCCGCCATCCCGACGCGCAGCGGCTATCGCGGTGAACCGCGCTGGGGCCTGGTCAATGACTGCCGGGTGTTGGACCAAGGTGTGCTATCGCGCCAGATAGATCGTTTCGTACAACTGAGCCTACCCCGGGGGAGCCCGCCTGCATCCTCGAATCCGTTGCCACGGCTGGTTACTCGGCCGCAGCAGGCACCCAGAATCATCGAGCGCCTGGGGCTGACGGTATCCTCGGCATCGGCGTTGGCGCTGTGTCCGGGGGCTGAATTCGGGCCGGCCAAGCGCTGGCCAAGCCGGCATTTTGCAACGCTGGCAAGCCATTTTCTGAGCCAGGGCTGGCAGGTCTGGCTGCTCGGCTCTGCAGCCGATGTTTCAGTCACACGCGACATCAACCAGCAAACCGGCGAGCGCTGCCTGGATCTCAGTGGCCACACCAGCCTGCTCGAGGTAGTCGACTTGCTGGCGGCGGCAACGGCCATCGTAAGTAATGACTCTGGCCTGATGCATGTCGGGGCCGCCAGTGGCCAACCAGTGGTCGGCATTTTTGGCTCATCCAGTGCAGCGAATACTCCGCCATTGAGCGACCGGGCGCGGGCGATTTCACTGGATCTGCCCTGCAGTCCCTGCTTTGCCCGGCACTGCCCGCTCAACCATACCAATTGCCTCGAGCAACTGCTGCCGCAACAAGTGATTGCCGCAGTGGCCGTACTGCAAAGGGCCCAGGGTGCACCGGGCGCTTGAGCACAGACAGATATAATTTGGCAATTCCTGACACAATAACACGCCCGTGAGTTCACACCCCCTCAAGGTACTGGTGACCGGCGGCGCCG
>JASLLH010000209.1:0-1042 GCA_030747115.1 Arenicellales bacterium | reverse complement strand
CCCATCAAACTCTTATCGCTGGCCAACGCCGTGCCCCGGACACTGGCAGACTCTGGTGCCTGCGAGCGAGTTGGTACGATTGCTAATTCTTGAGACGCTCGTTGGCCGGATCCCAGGCAGCCTCTGCCAACACGGTAGCTTTTCGCCGCTCACCCAGTATCCGCACATCAAAGGTGGTACCCGCTGATTCATAGCCTGAATTCACATAGGCGAACGCTAGACTCTTTTGAACAGCATGGCCATAGCCACCGCTGGTGGTGACGCCAATAATGACATCTCCATCCAGAACAGGTTCGTTGCCTATGGGATCTGCATCATCGGCATCCACTTCACAGTAGACCAGATGAATAGGCACGCCCTCGTTCTTCTTGCGCTCGATAACATCAGCGCCAATATAACCGCCGGATTTACGGGCAAAACGCAGCATGTCGGCCTCAACCAATGAGATCTCTGTGGTTAGCTCTGATCCCCAGCCCTTATAGGCCTTTTCCAGACGAAGTGAATTCATCGCGTAGGTGCCAAAGCGGCGGATACCATGCGCCTGCCCTGCCTGCATGAGAGCGTCATACAGATCACCGAGCCGCTCCATCGGGCAGTGCAATTCCCAACCGAGTTCACCCACATAAGAGACCCTGAGGGCACGCACGGCGATATTGGCAACGGTAATCTCTTTCGCGCTCATCCAGGTAAAACCGCTTTCATTAGCCAGCCCGGCATCGGTCAAAGCTGCGAGTACCCCACGTGATTGTGGTCCAGTAACCACCAGCACGCCGAAATCGTCAGTCACGTTGCGCACCGTGACGTCTTCGCCTTGTTCCACATGCTGAACCAGCCAGTCGAGGTCGTGCAGTTCCGCAACCGCGCCTGACAGGAGATAGTAGTGATTCGGTGAGAGACAGGTTAGGGTTGCTTCGCTTTCGATCCCGCCAAGCGTTGTCAGCATCTGTGAGAGCACGATACCCCCATCTATAGTGGGCACCCGGTTGGCGCAGACTCTTTCAAGAAAAGTAAATGCATCGTCGCCCGTAACCTCGTACTTGGC
>JASLLH010000208.1:0-1055 GCA_030747115.1 Arenicellales bacterium | reverse complement strand
AGTGGATATGGATAACGCAGTGCACCGCGCCGAAGAGCGCTATGTCTCCGATCTGCGCTCCGCACTGCGCGAGGGCAAGGTGCGTTATCGGAGTATCAAACGTGAGCCCAACGGTGGCCTCAGTATCGTTTTGCGCGACCCTGAGCAGGCCGACGACACAGCGCGTATCGTGCGCCGCGAACTGCCGGGCTTGGTGCTCGATGACAGCCAGGGTGCCGAGGGGGTTTTGCTGGCGCGCCTCGGCGACGAAGAAAAGCAAAACCTCTCCAAGTTTGCATTGGAACAAAATATTACTGCGCTGCGTAACCGGATTGACGAACTGGGGGTGGCAGAGCCGGTGGTTCAGCGTCAGGGTGACCGACGCATCGTGGTGCAGTTGCCGGGTGTGCAGGATACAGCTAGGGCCAAACGTATTCTCGGGCGTACCGCAACCCTGGAGATCATGCTGGTTGACGAGGAACACAGCCTTGATGCGGCGTTGGGCGGCAAGGTTCCGCCAGGGTCCAGGGTTTACCGGTTTCGTGACAGTCAGCCAATATTACTGAAGAAGCGCGTTGTCTATTCCGGCGACAACATCGTCGATGCCGCTGCCAGCATCGATACCCAGAGCGGTGGCCCGATTGTAAGCATCACTTTGGATGCTGTCGGCGCTCGTATTAACCAAAAAGTAACCGGCGACAATGTTGGTAAGCGCATGGCCGTGGTCTATATCGAGATGAAATCAACGGTCAAGACCGACGCAGAAGGGCGCCCAATCAAAAATGCCGCGGGCAATGCGATCCGCACCAAGCAAAGACTCGAAGAGGTGATTACGGCGCCGGTAATCCGGGATCAATTAGGCAAGCGCTTTCAGATTGAGGGCCTGGATAGCGTCAACGAAGCCCGTGATCTGGCCTTGCTGCTGCGGGCCGGATCACTGGCAGCTCCAGTGGATATCATCGAGGAGCGCACCGTGGGCCCTAGCCTGGGCAAGGCCAATATCGATCAGGGCTTTGCGTCGGTGATTATTGGCTTTGTGCTGGTGCTCATCTTCATGGCCATCTATTACCGGGTTT
>JASLLH010000207.1:0-1141 GCA_030747115.1 Arenicellales bacterium | reverse complement strand
CGAACAGGCTCCGGTCGGCCAGTTGGCTGGGTGCTACCCGAGTCAGGCTGCGAAAGATGGTTGCGATCCGTCCGGGATGTTCTTTTTCCCAGTGGCTGAGCATCTGCTTGATAGTTTGACGTTGCAATTGGGCTTGCGAGCCGCACAGGTTGCAAGGAATGACGGGAAACTCCTGCAGCGCGGCATAACGGCTGATGTCAGCCTCGCTGCAGTAGGCCAATGGCCGGATCACCACGTTGTGGCCGTCATCGCTCAGCAATTTGGGTGGCATAGCCTTGAGTTGGCCACTGTAGAACAGGTTTAAAAATAGCGTTTCGACTATGTCGTCCCGGTGGTGGCCGAGCGCGATGCGGGTGATACGGGCCTCGCGCGCGAAGCGGTAGAGGATGCCCCGGCGCAGACGCGAACACAGCGAGCACATGGTCCTGCCTTCGGGGATCACCCGCTTAACGATGCTGTAGGTATCCTCACTGATGATCTGGAAGGGGATGCCGGTATCAGTAAGGTAGTCTCGCAGTTGGGCCACGGGAAAACCTGGTTGGTGCTGGTCCAAGTGAACGGCGGTTAGCGAGAACGACACCGGTGCCCGCTGCCGTAGGCGCTCGAGAATGTCGAGTAGGGCAAAGGAGTCCTTGCCGCCGGAGACGCAGACCATTACCCGGTCGCCGTTCTCGATCATCTGAAAGTCCGTTATGGCCCGGCCTGTCTCGCGCCGCAGGCGCTTGCGCAATTTGTGGCCCTCGCGCTGTGTTTTATCGCCTTTATTGCTCATCGCAGGGTAGTTCTCAAGGGTGCCAGCGGAGGTTTTATTCTCAGCAAGTGGGCCGCGAGCGGTATTTGCGGTATCTTAACGTCGGGCTCCAGCCACGCGACACCTGCCGCACAAAATTCACGGATACGCAACAGTCGATTTTGAAACTGCTCAAACGCCTTATTCTATCGGCTGTCTCCGCCTTACTTGTGCTGTTGCTGGTGGCGGTGCTGGCATTGCAGTACCTGGACTGGAACCGGTACCGCACCAGCCTGGCCCACTGGGCCACCACCGCTCTTGGCCGTAGTGTCGTCATAGAAAACCACCTGGCCTTCCAGCTGTGGCCGGTCATGCGCCTGCAGCTGGGTGGCTTGCGCCTGGGCAGCCCGG
>JASLLH010000206.1:0-1145 GCA_030747115.1 Arenicellales bacterium | reverse complement strand
CTCGATCGAAAGTCCGTGGAGCGCCACTGCCGGTGATGGTTCCATCGTCCTCGGAGGCGTTTGAGGCCGTGCAGATGAGCGTGGACCGGTTCTGCCTGGTCGCGGGCATCGAGGTGCTGCAGGAGATGATGGCCGAGGATGTCGGCGCCCTGTGCGGACGTGCGCACGGGCGCGATGCCGGTCGCACGGCCTATCGCTGGGGCACGACGGTGGGTGGAGTCAGCTACCACGGTGGAAAGGTCAAGGTCGCCCGCCCACGGGTGCGTGATCTGGCCGGCCGGGAGGTCGGCCTGCCGAGCTGGCGGGCGGTGCGCGAGGACGACCTGCTGCGCCACTGGGCGCACAACCTGATGATGCTCACGGTGTCGACGCGCAAATACGGCCGCGCGGTGCGGCTGCCCGAGGGCGATCTCGCCAATGAGCCTGGCGACGGCACGTCCAAGTCGGCGGTCTCGCGCCGCTTCGTCGCGCTCTCGCGCAAGAAACTGTGGCAATGGTTGTCCTCGGATCTGTCGGAGCTGGACCTGCTGGTGATCCAGATCGACGGCATCCGGGTGGGCGCGCACGTCCTGGTGGCGGCAATCGGCATCGACGGCGAGGGAGCCAAGCATGTGCTCGCCATCGCCGAGGGCGCGACCGAGAACACGGCGACCGTGCAAGCCTTGCTCGACAACCTGATCGGGCGTGGGCTCGACCCTTCGGTGCCGAGGCTGTTCATCGTCGACGGGGCCAAGGCCTTGAGCCGGGCGATCCGCAACACCTTCGGCCCGACCGCCGCCATCCAGCGCTGCCAGGTGCACAAGGGGCGGAACATCACCGAGCGTCTCGACGAGCCCCTCAGGCCGAGCGTCAGGAAAGCCCTGCGCCAGGCCTGGGAGCAGGACGATGCCGAGCGTGCCGAGCGGCTGTTGAGGAATCTCGCACGCCGGCTCGAGCACGAGGCGCCGGGCGTGGCGGCCAGCATCCTCGAGGGGCTCGACGAGATCCTCACCGTCATTCGTCTCGGCCTGCCCGCCGAGCTCAGGCGCTCGCTCGCCTGCACCAACATCATCGAGAACGCGCTCGGCACGGTGCGCCAGACAAATCGCAACGTGAAGCGCTGGAGAGACGCCGAGATGGCGCTGCGCTGGACCGCCGCCGGCCTC
>JASLLH010000205.1:0-1166 GCA_030747115.1 Arenicellales bacterium | reverse complement strand
CCTGCAGGATTGCCTGGCGAGTTCTATCGATGACCTGGATGGCACTTTTTCGTTTCTGGTGTCGACCAAAGACGAAATCGGCTACGCCAAGGATCGCCTGGCTGCTAAGCCAATGATCCTGTACCAGGACGAAAATCTGGTCGCGGTCGCCTCCGAGGAAGTCTCCCTTAACCGCCTGTTCCCGGGTCGTGCTCTGGATACCCGCGAGCCGGCTCCCGGCACCTACGCTACATGGTCTCGCTCGACCTCGCTGAGTTAAGCGTTCGGGCGGCCAACGAACAGCTGCGCGAATTAGGCGCCGCTTTAGAGGACGTCGAGATATTGAACCCCGATGCGCGCCATCATATCGGCGTGGGCCTGACCGCGCCGATCCGGGTGACGGTGCGCGGCTCGGCCGGCTATTTCTGTGCCGGGCTCACCGACCAGGCCCGGTTCGAGGTCAGCCACAATGTTGGCTGGGGCCTGGGTGACAACATGTACAGCGGCTCGGTGGTGGTCGGTGGTAATGCCGGCGCTATTCCTGGGGTGGCCATCCGCGGCGCCGAAATCGTTGTTAAGGGCAATATGGGCTCGCGGGCCGGGCAAGTGATGAAGGCCGGCACGCTGTGTTGCGCCGGCAACGCTAATTTTATGGCCGGTTACATGATGTATGGCGGCCGCATCATCATCCTCGGCGAGTCGGGTGAGCGCGTAGGTGAGGACATGTCCGGCGGTGAAATTTTTGTCGCCGGCAAGATCCAGGACCTGGGTTCAGACGCGGTGTTGACAGATATCACTCAGACTGAGATCGACGAGATTCACCAATTCCTTGAGCGCTACCAGTTGCCGCACCGCGGGGGGTTCTCGAAGATCGTCAACGCTGGCAAAAAATTGCGTTACGGTACTGCCGAGCAGCAGATACGCAGTATTCCTTTCACAGCATTTTCGGGCAATTCTCCTTACTGGAATCCCAAAGTACAGGAGGACATAGCAGTCAAGTCGCAAAGCGGGCGCTATCGTATTCGTGGCTACGGCGCGGCGCGAGCGCTGCCGCATTTGTCCGATCTCGCTTTTCGCAAAGACCTGTCGCGTGCCGGGCAAGACCTTGAGCTGATCGACAAGGTCCACATGCGCACTGAGATTGGCGGCATAAATGGTGCCGAACCCTGACGGGGCGGGAGGCCGGT
>JASLLH010000204.1:0-1178 GCA_030747115.1 Arenicellales bacterium | reverse complement strand
GCACAAGATTTCGGCGCTGACCGTTACCGGGCCATCAGTACCCGTTGTGAAGTCGCTGACAGTCACGCCGGTGGTGTAGGGAATCTCGGCACCCAGCCGCCGGAACAACTGCTCACGAATCAGTTCGGCAGCCATAAAACGTCGCGGCAAAGTTGTCACCTCGCCAATTGGGTACTCGGGCCGCCCAACCGGCACGCTCTGGTCCAGCAGGTCAAGCAAATGAGCAGTGTTATAGCCGGTCTTTGCCGATATCGGCACAACCTGGTCCCACCGGTAGCGGCCTCGCACGGCGTCGATATTCGGCAATAGCTGGTCAACCGCCTGCAGCCGGTCGGCTTTATTCATTACCAACCAGACCGGTGTTCTTGCAGTCTTGACTAGCTCAAGAACTCGCGCATCCCCGGCGCGCCAACCGCGGGCATCCGTCACCAGGCAGATGATGTTGACACCTGTGACTGCGCCCCGAGCAGTCTGGTTGATGACCCGATTGAGCGTGCGCTTGCCACTTTCGTGCAGCCCCGGGGTATCCAAAAATACCAGTTGGGTGTCGCCCACGGTGCGGATTCCCTCTACCCGGTGCCAGGTAGTTTGAGGCCTGCGGGAAGTGATCGACACTTTGCTTTCTACCAACCGATTGAGCAAAGTGGACTTGCCGACGTTCGGTCGTCCAACCAAGGCAACAATGCCGAATCGCCCGCTAGCACTCATGGACTGTCGATTTACCACAAAGGTCAGCGTAGGCGTTCCGAGCCGCTGCTTGCTCGGCCGCTTTTCTGCTCTCGCCACGCCCGCTATAGGCGTGGTCTGCACCTGTTATTGCACATTCAACCTGGAATTCCGGCCGATGTGGTTCGCCCATTTGTCGTATAACCCGGTAACAGGGCAGCGGCAAGCCGTTTTTCTGCAAGTGCTCCTGTAGCGCTGTCTTGGCATCCTTGACTGCAAGCCCAGACCCCAGGTCGGCAAACTCATCCACCAACAACACGGCGACGACAGCGGCAGCCTGCTCAAACCCCGCTTCCAGGAACACCGCCCCGATCAGCGCCTCGAGTGCATCAGCCAGTATCGACGCACGGTCGGCACCGCCGCTCCGCGCGGCGCTTTCCCCCAAGTGCAGACAATCGCCCAAATTAAAACGCCTGGCAATGCGAGCCAGCGTATCCTTGTTGACTAGTCGT
>JASLLH010000203.1:0-1183 GCA_030747115.1 Arenicellales bacterium | reverse complement strand
CGACACCGGCGTAACCACGGCCGGCAGAAAGGAAGAACTCGATGCCCCGGGCGACCTCCCTTGCCATGGAAGAGCGAAAAGGCTCGAGCAGGTCCACCTCGTAATTCTGCGGCAGTTCGCCGGAACGCTTGGCTGCTTCCGCCTCCGGATAACCGATACCATAACGCGCGCGCACATTCTCGGTCAGGATACGGCCGCCAAAATTCTGGTCTCGGCTGTAGACGACAACGCCATTATGGAAAACGTCCAGGTGAGTGGTGACGTCTCCGAAATCTATCAGTGCCACAACCTTGCCCTCTAGGGACTGGGCTAGCGTTGGCGCGACAAAGGCAAATCCCCGCTCTACCGCAAAACCACCAACGTCCACGATTGCTGCGCTCAAACCAGCAGCCTCCACCACGGCTACGTAATCCTCAACTATTTCCTTGCGACAAGCCGTGATCATGATCTCGTCATCATTGCCGGAACGCGCCCCGCCAGTCACGCGGTAGTCCAAATTCACCTCTTCCAGCGGATGGGGAATGTGCTGAGCCGCCTCGATCATCACCTGCTGTTCTATTTCCGCTTCGCTGAGCCCTGCCGGCAGGCTGATCTTCCTCGAGACAACATGTGTAGACGACACCGCCACCACTGCCTTTTTTCTACGGGTCCTAGAATTGCGCAGCGCGCGACGCAGTGCATCGCTGGTCTGCTCGAGATCGCTGATGCCATGTTCGACCACCGCGTTGCGGGCCAACGGTTCGATAGCACAGCGCTCGGCCCGATAGCCACCACGGGCCACCGTGACCTCCAGCAGTTTGACCGCGCCGCTACCGATGTCGATACCAACGGCCCGGTGACCCTTGCGACTGAACAACCTCATGTTGTACAGGCTCGAGGTATAGAGACTGAACCCGTCCTTTGCGATCCAAAGGTGAGGCGACAAGGCCCAGTCTTGGCGATAGTTTTTCCCGGCATGAGGCAAGTTTAACCTGTCAGAGGCGGGATACTGTCGCCTGTATCCAAGGTCGGCGGCGCCTGCTGTCGGAAGCCGCGCAGCTGCGCTCTTGGGGCACCAACGGGCGGCCTGTATGCGCGGGTACCGACCCTGCTCTGCTAGAATCAGCTCCGGAAGTTTGCATTTCCTTTTCAACAGGTTCGCCGAGCTGCGCGGACCGGGCCACGCGATCAGTTTTGACGTTCG
>JASLLH010000202.1:0-1207 GCA_030747115.1 Arenicellales bacterium | reverse complement strand
ACGAATCAGTCAGGCGCTGGAGAACTTGCCCAGCCAACTGGCCGAGGCACCCAATATACAGTTCGTAAAAAGGCTGGAAAAACCAGTCATAGGTGGCGCCACCTTTCGTGATCTTACCGGCGATGGCCTGTCTGAACATAGCCTCAGCCATGAGGCTACCGGCACGCATATCATCCACGTCGCATTCACCATCGATCACCAGTAGCCCTAGTTGGAACGGCGCATCCTCTCTTTACGAACGCTTATTCTTGGTAATGCACTGGTATTAGCGCTCGTTTACGCCTTGCACGCTTTGTTTCCGACAGCGCTGCTCGGTTTTGAACTGAAAACACTGGACAGCCGCTTCCAGGCACGTCAGGCCCTCGGCCTCGCGCCTGCGTTCAGCGAGCAACTCGTTCATATCAATATCGACAGCTACTCCAAGGACCAATCCGGTGACTCACTCTGGGAGAAGAAGGTCTACGCGAAGCTGATTCAGGAAATTGCCAAAGGTGGCCCAGAGGCCATTGCCTGCGATATCATGTTCGTACAATGGGCTGACCAAGCAGACAACGCATCGGTGGTCGATGCCGCGATCGAAGCCGGCAATCTAGTGAGCCCTTTTCTGTTTAGCGAAACGGCCGGTGCCGCCAGTCAACCGCCACCACAGGCAATGGGGCTGACTATCAATCCCCGCCTCGCGCCGGGCAGTGCCCGACACGCCACCGGCGTACTGGTCGGCCCCATCGAGGACCTCATGGAGCACTCAGCTGGTTTGGGGTTCGTGAACCTGTCCCCCGATGCAGACGGAGTAATTCGCCGGGTGCCTGTCGTTGTTGAAATGTCTGGAGCGCTGGTGCCGTCTTTTTTCCTGCAGGCACTTGCGATACAACTCGATTACGATCTTGAAAACATCAGCTTGGTAGATCACTCGCATATCATCTTGCGGGATTTTCCTGCCGGGAGCAGCGGCCCACCCCGGGACCTACCTTTGCCCCTGGATGAAGATGGCAATCTCATCGTCAACTTCTCCGGCCCACTGAGCCTTAAGAATTACCCGCATTCCTACAGCGCGTGGGATTTGTTAAAAAAGACCCCCGCACGACCAGACTTCTCGGGCAAATTGGTGTTTCTAGCGGACACTTCGCCGCAAAACAGCCAATACGGCGACATCAGCCCCATACCACTAGATAATGCGTTTCCGCGTGCTTACATCTGGTCCAACGCC
>JASLLH010000201.1:0-1298 GCA_030747115.1 Arenicellales bacterium | reverse complement strand
AGCCAGGCACCAGGCTAAGCAACCTCGAGTACGCACCGCTGGCCGAGCTCATGGGTCGGGTCGCCTGGGCCTCCGAGGTGTTCAACTGCAGCGCGCCCGATACCGGCAACATGGAGTTGCTACACATGTTCGCGTCACCCGAGCAGTACCGGCAGTGGTTGGCGCCGCTGCTAAATGGCGAGCTCCGCTCGGCCTTTGCCATGACCGAACCCGATACTGCCTCATCGGATGCCTCCAACATTCAGACCCGCATCACCCGCGACGCTGATGATTACGTGATCGACGGGCGCAAATGGTTCATCACCAATGCGGCGCATCCAAACTGCAAGCTGCTGATCGTGATGGGCAAAACCAACCCCGACGCGGATGCCTACAACCAACAGAGTATGGTGCTGGTACCGATGGATACCCCGGGTGTCACTGTCGTGCGGAATATTCATGTGATGAACCACCATGCCCCGGAAGGCCATTGCGAAATCACCTTTGCCAACGTACGGGTGCCGGTTAGTAACCTGCTCGGCGAGGAAGGCTCGGGTTTCACCCTGGCCCAGGCGCGGTTGGGCCCGGGGCGCATCCATCACTGCATGCGCTCTATCGGTGCAGCCGAACTGGCGCTAGAACTGATGACCCGCCGCGTGCAAGAGCGCAAGACCTTCGGCCGCTACCTGCACCAACACGGCACCGTGGCCGAGTGGATATCGCGCTCGCGCATAGAGATCGACCAGGCCCGGCTGCTGGTACTGAAAACCGCCTGGATGATCGACCAGCACAGTGCCAAAACGGCACGCAAGGAAATCGCCATGATCAAGGCGCTGGTACCGATGCTGCATACCACGGTGCTCGACCGGGCCATGCAGGCATTCGGGGCCATGGGGGTCAGCCCGGACACGCCGCTGGCCGATCACTGGACCTGGGGTCGAGCGCTGCGTTACGCCGACGGCCCCGACGAGGTGCACCACCGGGCCGTCGCCCGACTCGAGATCAAGGACAGTACTGAGCGCCCGTCCATACTCGACGCCTACCTGACCCCGTTCGAGCCGGACTGAGTGGGCACAACCCCTGCGCTGCCGGCAATACCATTGACCCTCAAAAAGCGTTTCTTTCCCGCACGCTCGCGCTTCTTCCCCGGGCAGCGCTGGGTCAACATCGGCCTGCGCACCGTGCACCTGGTCGGCATCACTGTGCTCGGAGCGTCCTTGCTGACAATCGAAGACCAGTACCTGCGGCAAGGCGCGGCCCTTGCTGTCCTGGCTTCCGGCCTCGGCCTGGCCGCGCTGTACACCTTTTCGAACGGTGCC
>JASLLH010000200.1:0-1314 GCA_030747115.1 Arenicellales bacterium | reverse complement strand
CCATGGCGGATACTGCTCTCGGTTGATAGTGCCGGGCGCAGCGAGGCCCTGCGCGACGTGCTTGAACACTACGATATCCATCCTGCCCGCCTCGAACACTGGCACGCGTTCACTGCCGAGCAGGCACCGGTCATTGGCATCGTCACGTCTGCGCTCGACCGCGGCGTACAGTTGCCGCTGGAACGGATCGAGATCATCACCGAGTCGCAGCTTTATGGAGAGCGCGTTCACCAGCGGCGCCGTGAGACCCGTGACCCTGGCAGTATTCTTCGAACAGTGGCCGAACTACATACGGGCGATCCGGTGGTCCACTGCGACCACGGTATTGGCAGGTATGCCGGCTTAGAAACGCTTAAGGTCGCTGGTACCAGTGCCGAATTTGCAGTACTGCGCTACCAAGACAACGACCGGCTCTATGTTCCGGTGTTCAACCTGGCATCTCTTGCTCGTTACCTTGGGGGAGATGCCGAGAATGCACCGTTGCACCGGCTAGGCAACGCTAACTGGAATAAGGCGAAGGCACGGGCTGCTCGCCGGGCCCATGACGTGGCGGCGGAACTTCTCAAGACCCAGGCATTGCGGTCACTGCATAACGGCAGTGCATTTACTGTGCCGGAGGACGACTATCTGGCCTTTGCCGGCCGCTTTTCCTTCGATGAAACGCCGGATCAGGAAGTGGTTATCAATGAAGTACTTGACGATTTGCGCTCGGCAGCACCAATGGACCGGCTGGTCTGCGGCGATGTTGGCTTTGGCAAAACTGAGGTTGCCCTGCGAGCAGCATTTATCGTCGTTTCCAACAGCCACCAGGTAGCTATCCTGACCCCAACTACCCTGCTGGCTGGGCAGCATTTCGAGACCTTCCGTGATCGCTTCGCAGATATGGCGATACGGGTCGAACTGCTTTCCCGCTTTAGAGACCGCGCCCACAACGCAGCAACGACAGCGGGATTGCAGAGCGGTGAAATTGACATCGTCATCGGTACGCATCGCCTACTCCAGGCGGACGTTGTTTTCAGGTCTCTGGGTCTGGTGATTATCGACGAGGAGCACCGTTTCGGGGTACGCCAGAAAGAACGGCTCAAACAATTGCGACAAGAGGTTGACATTCTTGCATTAACCGCAACACCAATTCCCCGGACACTAAACATTGGTCTTGCCGGACTGCGTGCCATCTCCCTAATCGGAACACCACCACCTAACCGGGTTTCAATCAAGACCTTCGTCCGTTCTTTTGGCATGGCTTTGGTGCGAGAGGCCTGCTTGCGTGAGATTCACCGGGGTGGGCAGGTGTACTATCTGCATAACACCGTG
>JASLLH010000001.1:0-70178 GCA_030747115.1 Arenicellales bacterium | reverse complement strand
CAATCGGCCTTCGCCAGCAGTACACCACCCTTAGAATCACAAAAGGTTTTCATGACCCACTCCCACCTCCTGTGCGAGGTCGTGGAGTAGCAGTAGCCTTGCTTGAGGGTTTTGAATGTCTCCACGAACAGGGAGGATTCCCCCTCATCGCGACCCTCGGCGCTTACAGACAGCGGGGCAACAGCGGCAATAAGCAGACTGAGTCCGATAAAACGCTTTAGCCTATTAGGACGAACCAGGTCGAAGGAGGATTGATCTCCTGCGTAGTGCAGGCTGCTCCAGGGGAGTGGAGCATGACAGGAATAATCCAGCAGTGCGGCAACTGCGTGTCTCGGTGAACTCCCAACCAGAGAGAGGGTGTTCTTACGGAATTTTCCACCTGGCATATCCTGCCCCGAACGGTAACGGTGATCCGTTCTATTCTTACTCTTACGGTTCAGGGCATTTTGAGGCGTATCCGCCATCCCCCAACCGGAGATGACATCAGCAACCGTGGTCCTCGCCGAGCGGCTTAACCCCAAACCCTGAAAAGAGAAGGCCCAGTTATGGATATGACTCCAGCCTGAAACCGCCTGGGAGAATCCCAGGAAACTAAGGCGCCATTTGGGCACCTTGTGGCCGAGGCGGGTGGTAATCATGGGCGCTATTCGACTGTTTTTCGTTGTCCCTACAAAAAGATGTTTTCGGCCTATTTGCGCTTCCTGCCCTATGTAAGAGAACAGGCTAACACCCTGATTTTTTTAACACAACTACATAAGTAGTGTTATTGTGACTTGGGTCACCCAGGGTATCACTTTCTGGCCTAGAAATAGGCCAAAAACGAGAGGTTGGGGTCGCAATTTCCCGCGACCCGGAATACTCGAAGCGGCAGTGGTCGCAAAGGCCGACGAGCACTGGGGCGAGACCCCGTGTGCTTTTGTGCACTTAAGGGAAGGATCTACCGCAACCCCGCAGGACATCATGGATTACTGCCGCGAACACCTTGCCCACTTCAAGGCGCCGAAAACCGTGATCTTCGGTGAACTGCCCAAGACCTCGACCGGCAAGATCCAGAAATTCAAACTGCGCGAACAGGCGGAGGCAATGGATAACCCCGCACCAGGTACTTAAGAGCCAGGCCTATTGCCTTACAAACAGGAAATCTCCACCATCATCTCCTGCCATATGAATCTTGCCGTATTGCGGGGTCTGGGTGGAGTTGACCATCACTTTGGGTCTTAATTTAGTGAAGAGTTGTGCGCCATCAAGAACCCCATCATTTTCTTCAAGAAGAGATATAAAAGCATAGGCAAAGGCTGAATGATTACCACTGCCAGTATCCAGAACCGGCTCTAGGCCTCCTGAGGTTAAAGCAGTTCTGGCCTTTTTCTTAACGATTTGAGATAACCACTCAGGCGTTCTTTGTTCTATCTTAATGGCGCGGGTAATGGTTCCAGAGAAACAAGAATCGGCGACCACCATCACATGCTTGGCTTTCATGGCTTTGATTTGGCCAGCAACCCTGTCAGTGGCGATCCAATTACTGTCATCATCGCGTTCTGAATCTATGGGTAGCCAATAGCCTTGATCAGCGGCCTCATCCAGATAGCCATGACCGGCGTAGTAAATAAGGACGTTGTCTTTGGCGCTGACGCTTTGGCGAAGATGCTTTAATGATCGAAGAATCTCTTTCCTTGAGGCATTTTCCAGCAATTTGACGTTAAAGCCGTAATCGACTTCCAATACAGTGGATACCACCTTGGCATCATTAACAGCACTTCTTAGGTTGGTTAAGTCTTGGTAGTCGTTATTACCAATGACAAGGGCGTAATAATCGCCGTAGTCGAGGTTGGGGATAGAGGCATTGGCAACTGTCGTATCGCCACCGAGTTTCTTGATCTTGATCTTGGCAAGTCCTGCATATACCCCTGATGGGAACTGGCGGAGGTACTCACGGTACATATCAGGATCACCACTTTCCTTAATGCTTTTCCAGAACTCGAGTTCTAAACTGGAATCTTTCGCTTGGGCAGGTCCTGGTTTCTGAGTGGTTTTTGTTGATGCAACCGTAGTTGATGCTTGTTCAGGAGTTGGGGTAGGAGCAATCTGGCTTGGATCGATTTCACGGACTATTGCTAATTGTTTTGCAGTTGGCGTACAGCCACTGCACTTCTTACCATTTGAATAAGTCTTCTCAACCTCACCAGAGGCAAGATACTGGATGCCTTCCCACTGTTTGCCGTCCTTGGATTCCCCGACATACTTGCGTCCATCAGGGTGCGTCCACGTCCCTTGGCCATGAGGGCGGCCATTCACAACTTCACCGATGTATGTCCCGCCCCCTATCTGGAGGGTCTCGCCAGTCGGTGCTGTAAATATGGAACGAGAATGCTGAGTCCACTGACTTATAAAGCTCGGCCAGTTCGTGGGTCGATCTATAAAACCTTCTAGAGAAGAGACATCAATTGGATATCCCCCATATTGATGCCATAACGAGCGGAAACTGGAATGGTGCACAATCATTTCCCGACGTGGCCACACAGCCATCACGTATCCCCCTTTAAACCTTCCATAGCCGACACCCTCCCCAACTCTTTTTATTCGAAATTGACCTATCAATTCCTCCTTCTTCGATCCAAAACAATAGAGAACGAAGTTTCTAGCTACGCGAGCTTGATTACCGCTCGATGTTCCCTCGCAAATCCTCTTTCCTTTTAAAAAAATAGCAAGATAGTCGTGCTTTAGACCAGAATCTCTAGTTGGGTAAATAAGCTCACCTTCGATATCGAGCATTTCTGAACCCTCTATCAGGCGAGCCATTATTTCTGTACTGGCACACCTACTTAATGGTTCACATTGTGACCGAAATCTGGACACACTCAGCATCGAATCATTCGCGCCAGTAGCTGACGTATCATCCTTGGATACACGTGACTTGATGAAGTCTGATTGCAGGTGTTCATCAACAATTTGGCATGTGGACGGCTTGTTTGATTCAATCCTGCATCGAGTGATAGCCCTGTTCCGAATTACTTCCCCATAAACCCCACCACCAGAACTCACAAGGTGGAACCAATGGTCATCAGCGTCAGAAATAAGCACACACCCGGCCTCGTCGCACCCAGTCTTATATGTCGTTAGATCAAAGGTCTCCCATCCGACGCCACTGGTAAGTGGCCAATAAGCCTGCACTGGCCCCACCAAAAATAAACTCACCAACAGAATAAGGATGCGGTTCATCGTCTTACAAACAGGAAATCCCCGCCATCATGGCCGGCCTGATGGATATTGCCGTACTCAGGCGTCTGAGGCGCGTTGTCCATTACCTTCTTACGTAGATAGCTGAACAAAGTGGAGCCGTCCAGGACGCCATCGTTACTCTCCAATAGCGAGATAAATGATCTCGCAAAAACGGAATGCCGCCCCCCGCCCGAATCCAGCACAGGCTCAAGACCACCTGAGGTTAAGGCGGTCCGAGATCTTGTCTTAACAATCTTCCTCAGGTAATCGGGCGTTCTCTGATCAATCCGGATAGCCCGGGTAATAGTGCCTGAGAAACAGGAATCCGCGGCTACCATGACGTGCTTCGCCTGCATAGCACGAATCTGCGCGACAACACGGTCCGTCATGATCCAATTGCTCGCATCGTCTTGGTGAGCATCCACCGGTAGCCAGTAACCTTCATCTGCCGCTTCATCGAGCCATCCATGGCCTGCGTAATAGATGAGGATATTGTCTTTCTCCCCTACACTTTCCCGAAGTTGCGCGAGCCCTCGTAGAATTTCTGCGCGGGTCGCATTCTTGAGCGTGGTTACCTTGAAGCCGTAGTCGACTTCCAGGAGATTGGATACTGCTGTGGCGTCATTCACAGCAGACCGCAGGTTGGGAAGCGTCTGGTACTGATTGTTCCCGATTATGAGGGCGTGGTAGTCGCCATAGTCGAGGTTCGGCACTGAAGATACGGCTTCATTGGGATCGCCCCCAAGAAGCTTGAGCTTGATCCTGGCGAGTCCAGCGTAGATGCCCGCGGGGAACTGCCTGAGATACTCCCGGAACATTTCAGACTCTGAACTATCCTTAATGGTCTCCCAGAACGATAATTCCATTGCACCCGTGGATGCCCCTGAGGAGGCAGAGGTCTCTGACTCAGCTACTTTTTCTTTACCGCTGAAGTCCCCCGTCTGCTGACTCTTAGCCACCTCTGCTGCCTTTGTTTCGGGTCGGCTGATCCTGTCGATACTTGCAATGGCGAATGGATGGCTCCGGTTGGCAGCCTCACTATAAAGCTGTGCGGCCTTGTTCCGGTCTTTATCCACCCCCTTTCCAACTTCATAAAGGTACGCGAGATACACCTTTGCGTCGACATCACCGCCTGACGAAGCGCGATTTAACCAACGCAATGCTTCTTCGTAATCTTGATAGATCCCATGGCCCTCGGCGTAATGAAGCCCCAGTAGATACTGCGATTTTGTATGACCTCTTTTGGCTAATTTTTTTGTTAACTCGACCGCTTTGTCTAGGTCCCCATCACTCAGGCGCCCGACGCGCGCCTCCCGCGCGATGTAGTACGTCGCGTTGTAGTCACCAAGATAAGCCTGTAAGGAGTAGACCCAGTAATGGCCAAGCTGATGTTCCTTCTTATCGGAAGAAAGAGGGCGTCCCGTCCAATACTTACCATCAACACTCATGAAATCCCAACAGTGCTCTAGACCAATCTGTTTCTGGGGATCCCCATCATGCCATCGGGATGGGTCTTTCAATGCCCCGTAGCAGTAGCCCTTGTCAGCCGAAGTACCTCTTTTAAATAGAGGCCGGTACTCAATCAGCTCGTCAGCGAATAAGAGGCTTGGAAAAGCGCTAGAGATTCCCAATGCGGTAACTACGCAGAGGGCTCGAACCGACCTGACTCGTTTTCCTAAAACTTTCATTGTCTTACAAACAGAAAATCCCCGCCGTCATGGCCGGCTTTACGGATATCACCGTATTCAGGAATCTGATCAGCATTGAGTTGCACCTCCCTGCTTAGGGCAGTGAAGAGTTCCTGTCCGTCCATAACCGTGGCCCGGGTCCCTTACATCAGTGTGTGAGTTGTAGCAGTCCTTTGGCGTGATTGATCGGGATCGCAAAACCAAATTCATTCATCTGGCTCACCATCGGGACGTTTATTGTTTCGTTGCCTACGGTCATCTTGGTATCGATCTTTGTTTGAGGAACGGACACCATCACTCCGATTACCTCGCCAATGTTGTTAAATACTGGAGCACCACTAATGCCTCCGTAAGTCGTCACGGACAACTGAAGCAGGCCCAATTCACGGTTGGCGCCACTGACTATCCCTGAGAGCACGCTATGCGCAAATCGACCCCCGTCCGGGTTGCCGATAACCACTATTGCGTCACCTCTTTGGACCGCGTTGCTATCACCGATTTTCACGGGGGAGAAGACATCGACATTGGTCACAATTCGTAGCAGCGCCAGGTCAAGGTTGGTATCAACCTGGATCAGGTTTGCCCGATATTCATTGCCACTGAAAGTTGCTACATAGTTGTTAGGGCCCTTGATAATGTGCGCATTGGTCAGAAAGTATCCCGATTCGCTCACGAAGAATCCGGTCCCTTCTGACGCCCCTACCTCGCCTTCGCTATAGATATAGATCACCGAGTGATCAAGAGCTGCGAGATCTGGGGCCCCAGCAACGCTTCCTGCAATCACTTGATTCTGTTTCTGACTCGCTCGCACTTCCGCTTCTTCGACAGAACTGCTAAACACATAGGTCAGATGACCGATCCGCTCAGGTCCCTTGCCGGTGTGCTGAAAGATCTCAACGGGAAGCATCCCTCGCACGATCGCATCGTCAAGACTATGGATGCCTTCGCCCTCGTACTTAAACCGATACACGACCGCCTTCTTCTCATAGTCATACCGGTACCGAAGGTCCCGAACGCCTTCAATCTGGCTGATGAGATCGGAAAATGCCGTTGCGACCTTCTTGTACTCTTCGCTACTGACATCCGCGAGAGTGACGATGACATCACTGTTCGCAGCCCCTTCCCTGCCACTGAAGAAATACTCAATCTCCCTCTGGTCGATCTTGCCCATGGCAAAATCTTTAAAGCGAACATCTTCAACAATTGCACTCCAGACAACGCCATCAACCGCGTAGAGTGATTTACCCTTGAGCACAAACTCAATCACCAGGGTCTGGTCTTTTTCTGAATACGATTGGGCTACATCGCTAACGCCGGGCGCGTCACTCACAATCGATACAAGATACCGACCCAGCGATCCATAATCTTTCGGGGAAAGGGTCTTGATCGAGATGATTCGACGCGCAAGCGGCTGCAGAGTAAGGTTGATACTTGAACCCTCTCGAAAGGTTTCAAATCCACCAATCTCTTGCACCGCATTAAAAGAGGCGTAAAGCCCACGGTAAAACTCCGCGACCCCTTTTGCTGTCACTATCCTTACCGTTGCCTCGCCAGACGTCTGCGAGTAACTGACTCTCGCCTCCTCAAGCACACCGACACGGGTGACTGCATCAAGAATGAGATCCCGAAGGTCGAAGTAGTTCTCCTGATCTAGGCCAGCAATCACGACCCTGAGACGATTCTGAATGCCCTGCTCACTGGCAATGTAGCTTTCCAATGCAGAGGAAAGCACTTCGTTATCCAGTTTGCCAAGCGCAGCCGCGATCACTTTTTGTCGAAACGCTTCATCTATCTCTTTGGTTGAAAATTCGGTCCCATGCCGAACCGTCGTTTCGTAAACGGACTTTCCGCGAATGACATCAATAAGACGAACCTCAAGGGTGACTTCAATGAGTTCCAGGCCATAGCTTGCATACTCCTGAGTTTTCTCATCCGCAACCCATCCCACCAGCAGGAACTTCGGCGCATACTCAGTGCTTAAGTCCTCAAGCGCCGCCTGACTTCTGGCGATATCAGAAGTGAACAACGATTCACTTCTTATCTCAGTGCCCTCGTCCGTGGTAACGAGCCCCTTCCCGTTATCTACTCGGATTTTCGTTGTCAGGGGCTCTAGCGCTGTCGGCACCAGTCGATTAAGCTGAGTTGTGATCTTGGCGTCGGCACCAATCACCAGTATCGACGAGGCATTGGCGGCACCAATGCCGAGCAACAGCAGTAGGCATGCCGAGTAAATGGCTTTCAATATGGTTTTCATGGCTGGTTACTCACCGAAGAGAATACGGTTAACACCACTCGCGTACTCTCCCATTCCCGGATCAAGATCAGCTCCCTCAAGATACATCTGCACCATGTCGGCAAGCGAGTCGATATTTCCAACATAGGCAACGTAAATTGACCGCGATTTAAAGTCGGCCCGCTTGTACGCCCACTTGCTTCCTTTGCTGAGGCGTTTCTTGACTTTGCCGAACTGTTGCTTATCCATGCCAGCGAAAACCAGCGTGAACTCCCGGTCTTGTGTCAGGTTTAACTCTTCACGATCCTTGCGAAGTGCCAGCTGCGACTGGACTTTGGTTTTGATCCCCGCAAGCGCATTGATCCCGGCTTTTTTCACGACACCGATGAGGTGGTCTTTACTGCCTTCTACATACGGAACCTGAAGGGCGCTGTCGAAGCTCGCGAGCTTCATCCACTCTCCCTGCGAGAAGAATGTAGCGTCTAAAGTGACTCTGACATTGACCCGGTTACCCACGACCTCGAGTGAGTTAATGGTGACGCCAAAGACCAGGTCCGCATAGTCCGCAAGGATTCTCTTGCCATTCTCGAAACGCGAATCGATATTTCGCAGTGCGAGATTTGCTTTAAAACGAATCCGTTCATCTGATGAGTACAGATCCTGGGCTGAGTCGTCATTCTTCAAGAGAGTAACAAGGTCACCTTTGATGCGTTCAAACTCAACCACTTCATAGCCTTCATAGCGCAGCCCATCTTCCACTGTAGCGAGCAGCGTTTGCACGACCTCCGGATTGATATCCTTGTCCGGGACATTCCAGAAGAGCTCGACGTAGGTGCGGTACTTACCCACGATCGTAATAATCTTCTCAGCAATAAGTAGATCCTGGAGCGCCGACTGGTCAACCGTGACATACGCGGAGAGTTTGAGCGTCTCCGGAGCGGTACTGTAGTTGCCCCGGGTTAAAACTGATGGCTGAGTCACCCAGCCGAACTCTAGTATGAAACGTTTATCCTGCTTGAACGCGTTCCCAAGAACCTTTGCAATCTCCCCCTCATTGGTGGGTTGGGAAAGACGCCGCGCGATTTCGTTTGCCGCTTCTTTTAGGGCTGTACGTTTAAACGCCGACACCGCGTCATCGAGAGCGCTCTGACGTGCCTTTGCTTTAGTTTCCAGATCATCCGGTACCTCAATGGTGTAATCCTTGTAAACACCTACAAAGAGCCCCTCACTCGCAAGTGGAGCTGCCTCAACGACACGATCACTACCAGCATCGAGGGCGATAGCTCTCTTGGGCGGGATTACAAGACTCTTAATCTTTTCCCGATCGAAATAGAAAAAGGCAGATACCTTAAGGACATCCTGACTGTTTCTAGGACGGAGGCTACCTTTTGGCCAAACCTCCTTTTTCTTGACCTCGTAGTCTTTGGCAATCAGTCGGTATTTGTCCTGCCCTGAAGCCGTGTAGTCTGCGATTAGTTGATCAATCGCAGCTTTTTGTTGCGGGTACCGAAGTCCTTTATTGACAGCAACCACCGCTTTCGCAAAAGCCTCTTTTGAGATCGCAAAAATGGCCTCTTCGAAACCCTTCGCCCACTGAGCTTCGCCTTCTCCTTTGGTTTTCATGATCGGGACTTCTACATCCACGAAGCGAGCAACGTAATGCGTATCGCTCGAGAATTGCGACACATCTATCTCGGGCACTTCGAAAGTCAGAACAATTGGAGATGGCTGGATCTCTTCAAGGATTGCCTCCTTGCTGATGCGCAAATAGTAATCAGCAACAACGAACTGGTTGTTGGAAAAAATACCATCACGATCCACGCGCTCATTGATTCGCCGTAGTCCATCTGAGGATGCGAGCACCTCCTCAAGCCGATCCAACGCCTCTTCCGACAACGTCGCTATTTCCTTTTCTGTAAATGGCTTTCCTTCTTCATCATTGACTTTCTTTATTGCTAAGACCAATCCTGCCTTTGTCGCAAGAGTGGAAAGCTGCTCTAATCCTTTCTTCTGTGCTTTGTTTTTACCGTCGATCTTGGGAGAAAAATCCGATGACGACGTGATCCATGCCGCGAGATTCTTGTAGGTAACCACAATAAATTGGTCGTCCTCTAACGCGAGGTTTTGTTCCTCGACCTCGGACTTAGTCAGATTCTTCGCGTCTTCAAGCGCTTTGACCTCGACAAGATCTGCGATAGCTTCCTTGTCATTTACAAAGGTGTAGTCTTCAGCCTCGGCAATTGACGCACCTAACGGCCCGAATCCAAATACCCACGCTGTCGATATTGCTATCATTCTCGCCTTGATTTCCCTATTCATAATGGCTTCCTTAAGACCGGGTCTCGGTTAAATCTTTTTCCGTAATTAGAATTTTCAGTTCCGCCACAGGGCGGACCTTGAATTTGAGCTTTAATGCTCGAGTCAAATCATTTTGCAGTTGACGGTACCCTTGAGTCATACACGACATATTTGCCTCATGGTTGAATACCTTTGGCAGGGAAGCATCTTCAATAGGACCCAGGGACGCGAACGCTTTTATCGTTTCCTCCCCTTTCGTCTCGTCTGAGATCACCAACTCAACCACATCGTTTTTTCCCCCAACTTCATAGACCTGGTCGGCCCGCAGAAAGCCAGCCCCGTTATTCCCAGCGGGGTAGATTTGACAGATAAGGCCGTCAGATTGGATATAGAAGAGTCTTAGGTAGAGGTTCCTCCTCGCCTCAACGCTCACAACCAGACGATCGTCGGCGCGATAGAGATTGGAAGAATGGTTAACCCATAGTCGGATTGACTCCTGCAGGCCTTCAGGGATTTTGCTCTCGGCAGATTCGACTACCTCCGCGGCAATAGCCTCGTTATGAGGAGTCAAGCGAAGGTTCGAAGGGATATCTTTCAACTGAATAACACTATGGGCACTTCCTATAATCTCTTTGGACTCCGGATGGACAAAAGAAATGTTCAAAGCCACTTCCTCGCCAAGTCTCTCGAAACTACCCTGAACGTTGAAGAATCCCGGCGCATCAGACCCCTCTGGAACACGGATAAATGCATCTCGCCTTTCGAGTTCTTGGGCAAGGTATCCCTCCAACGCTGAAGAAAACTCACTAATCGAACCTTTGAGATCTGAAATTACGATCCCCTGCCGTCTGAAATTCACTCTCTGGGGATACACGGCCTTCTGCAGTTTCATCCCGATTTCATAGGCAACATCCTTCATCGATCGCTGGTCCCACCCTTCTGGTAATTTTGGAAAAGGTATCGTGACCAACTCCTTGGCAACTTCTTGGTTGGTCGCAGAAGCGGTAAGGGAAAGCGATAACGCGAGTCCCGATTCGCGTTTTTCATAACCCGCGAACAAGAACAGTTCTGCCTCAAGTGGATTGAGGCTTAGCTTATGATTTCTCTCCAGGATAGACTCCCCGATCTCGTCCCTTATCTTCCGCGAGAACGGGTAAAACAAGTTACTTGTAGACTGATCTGTTACATCCGAGAGAAATACCGTTTGGCTATCTGAAGTTGACCTCACCAAGCTAGCCACGGACTCGGCGATTTCACCACGCCATTGCTCCTGCAAAGACTGACTGGAGCCGGCCTGCTCAATATCACCTCTAATCGCCAATACCTTAAGGCTGCCTTTGACCGAACATTTGTACTGGCCTTCGGTAGCTGGAACACATGAAGTAAACGTATCAGGCGTAAAGTAATCCTTTTTAAAGTCCTCAAGATATAGTGCCTTGGCACTAAACCAATCCAGAATGAAACGAGATGCCTGTAATTGATTGACTTTGCGCTCTACAGCGAATGCAAGGGCCGTCCTGATCGCATCTCTCTCGCTTTCACCATAGACGTCACGTATTTCGAATTGCTCATATATTGTTTGTTCGCCGGACGATGATTCATCAGTCTTTCCCGATGAAGGAATGTTGACCTCCGTATCTATAGTAACCCTTGTGTTTGCTTGGCTGTTACTCCTTGAGATACTTGCCCCCCGCCAGATAGCCCATTCATCTTCGGCACTCGCTCTGTAGTAACCGCTAAAAGAGTCTCGGGTCGGGCTGAACACGAGGCTTACTTGCCCTTGCCCGTAATTGTCGCTCCAAATGCCTGTGATACAGAGTTCTCCCCTTGTGTCACTCGCAGCGCCTTGGGACTTATTCTTTTTTTTCTTCTTACCCGCAGCACCAAACACACCTATTGAATTTTGTCCAGTTGTCGTGCTGTCCTGACTGGTACTCCCGCCGCGGGTTCCCAAGAGGTTTGAACAATTCGACGTCGCTCGGATATTAAATATTTCGCCGTAATCCCAAGCCCCCTGGTCTTGATACCTGTACCGGCCGATCAGGCGGGTGGAGTCATCCAGATAAAACTCCGTCGATACCGGAACCATATTGATGGATTCAATTTCACCCTCGTAAATTCCAATGATGGAGATAAGATTTTTCGTATCCGCCAATCCCGGTCGGCACAACAATAAGAAAGCAAGGACGACCGTGATATATGTCGATCTACTTACATACAGGTAGTTTCTCATTGCTTGGGCAGGCTCTCCTTCAGCGCCTGAGCCTCTTCCGATTGTGGTCTAAGCTTCAAATACTCGTTTATTGCACTATATGCTCCTTCGGAATCCCCCAACTTATTCAACGTCTGAGCTTCAGCAAGCCATGACCTGGCATAACGCGGATTCAACTCACGAGCGAGACGGAAATCTGCTAATGCAGAGTTGTAATCGCTTTGCCGCGCCAAGAATTCTCCTCGTTTGTGCAGAACACGCTCTCGCCGATACGTCACATGCCTGACTGCCTCGTTGTAGTCGAGCATTGCGAGCTCGGTGTTCTGCATTGCCTCGTAAACCGCAGCGCGCCCAATTAACGCCTCGCCATAGTTGGGACGCAACTCGAGAGCATTGCCAAACTCCTCAATAGCGTTTGCCGTCTGACCTAACTCAGCAAACACCTGGCCGGTGTAGAAGGGAATACGATAGTTGCTAGCATTAAAATCTTTTGCGAGCAGAAGGTCCTCAAGAGATTCCTGATACTGCTTCCTTTTCTTGAGTACTCGTGCGCGCCGGACATAGAGGTCTTCGTTGGCTGGATCCAGTGAGATGGCCGTAGAAAAATCTGTCAATGCATCGTCAAGTAATCCGAGTTCATCGTTGACGATCCCACGCCACTTCCAGCCGCTTAAAAACTTATCATCGATACTTATGGCCCGAGTCAGATAGCGCTTTGAAACTTGATATTTGTTCTGGTATCCATAGACCATGCCGAGACCATAGTACGCCTCCTTGTAGTTGGGATTGATGGACAACGCTTTTTGAAACATATCTCTCGCCGCGCCGTAGTTCTTCTCAGTGTCTTTGAGATATGTCCATCCCTTGTTGTAATAAGCGAGGTCAAATCTGGGATCGACGGCAATTGCACGATCGTATTGCTCTCTTGCCGCGGTCCACTTTTTTTCTTGGCCTTGGAATACACCCCTCCACAGAAAAGCCCATTTTGAATTCGGCTCATAGGTCAGTGCTTTGTCGAGATATCTGTATGCAGAGTCCACACCAGTTAACTGATTTTCAATTAGCGCTAGACGGATATATGCGAACGCAAAATTTGCGTTTTGCGGGCTATCTTCTTGAGGTATCTTGAAGAGATCGACTGTAAAGGCTTTTAACTTTGCGCCGCCAACTAGGTCGAGAATAAAGAGCACTGACGCGTTAAATTTCTCGCGCAACGGTCCAGTCTCTTCAGTTTCGTGGAGGTTGGATTCAGGGATTTTTTGAATTCCCCTCAGGATTGATTCCCGAGCCCGTTGGTAGTCCGACAATGCCGCATAGATTTGCCCTCTTAAGATCTCGGACTCGGGTTTACCTGGCGACTGCCGCTCCAGAAATAATGCCTTTGCTAAAGCTTCATGCGCGAGATCCAATTCTTCTTTTGTATAGGGGCGATCCAGGTTTAACAACGTCCTGACACTCGCCATTCCTACGATATAGGCCTGCAGAAACCGGAAGTCGAAATTGTCTGAGTCGAGTTCAATTGCCTCTTCTAAGAGTTTTTGGGCAACCTCTGGGTTATTTTCTTTATAGAAGAGGTCACTAGCGACGATCGCATAATCCTGTGCCGCGCTTCGAGTCTCCCACGTTTGGTAAAGCCATTGGGCAGATTCCCAGGTTCCCACAAGTAAGCCGCCTAGAAGCAAGGTCCGGGTAGCTACCCATGTAAGTACCCGGCGGAGCCGAGCGCTTCTCTTTTCCTCGGCTTCGGGCGCCAGGTGTTGCGCAATCCGTTCGACGGCTTTCGCTTGACGCTGTAGAAGTTCTGTTTGTTCGAGCTCTTTAGAGGAGGAGTTTGTGGGGGAAGTGGCCAAGACAATCACTCGTCACGTTTTCTAATTCGATATCTCAATGACCGAAAACAGTATGAAACCGCGCGCTTCGTGCGGCAAAAGCCTCGGTACTCCCCAGATACGAGACTTTGCCCAAGTGGTGTCGGATTAACTCTGCACGATTGGGCGGATATCCTTCACCCCCATAATGACCCTTGAAAGTGTGCAGCTTCTCCATCACACCCATGTACCATTTAGGATCATAACCAGCCCGCTCTGCTATCAGCAGAGCTCTTTCATCCGCTTCAGCCTCAATCTCTACATTGTAGCCCTTTACGCCGATATCATAGAGCGAATTTGCAAAGTTCCCGACCAGATCATTGCCTGTCATACCTCCTGCAAATGTTCCGAAGAATTTGGAACTCTGTTGCTGCACGATTGCACTAATCCCATGATCTAACTCCGAGTGAGCGAGTTCATGCGCAAGAACAAGCGCCAGTTCATCCTCGTTTTCACAAAGGTTCAGCATTCCGGTGTAGACAGCCATGAATCCCCCGGGAGCGGCAAAGGCGTTTATCTCTTCATCATCGTCCAAGACCATCGCGACATATTCCCGGTAAACGAATGGGGTACGGCTGTAGCGAACAAGAGTGTCCAAAATCGCCTGGACATAGCGAACTCTGCTATCTGTAACCGGAAAAGCAGGTGCACTTCCTAACATTTCTCCTTCAGCTAGTGTCTTGCCCAAAAAGTGGGCATCAACGGGCCCCATAGTCACCAGTTCCCTGAACTCCTCAAGATTGCGCGGCCCACTATCTGAACCCGATGATGGCTGATCCGCCGTCGCCAACCCCGACAACAATCCTCCCAGCCCAGTGGTAGATGACTGCCCCTGGCCAGAGGATGGACTTGTCGTCCTGTTCTTTTTCTTGCCGGCAGCGCCAAACAGACCCGCGAGCCCACCCGACTCCGTGCTATTGCTCGGCAACGCAGACGACTGACCCTGATTCGACGCGGCATTCGGGAACTGGCCCGCCACCTGCTCCTGCATCTGCTGATTGAAGGTGTTCAAAGCGTTAAATAAGCCACCGAGGCCGCCGCTCTGGGAGGTCTGTTCTGCCTGATTGTTTTGAGCGACTCCCTGCAGGGATTGCGCTACTGAAGTGGGTTGGGAAGTCTCTGCAACTTGCGTTTCCTGCGGCTGCGATTTCGCCTTGGCAGTGCCAACACCGGAACCCCCTTCAATGACCTGAGAAAGCGTATCGGAGTACCAGTCTGGCACTGAAAGTCCTGAGGCTTTCGCAGGTGAAAGCCGAGAGAACTTTGCCGCAGGCCCAGTGCGTTGGTGGTAGCAGGGCCAATTATCGCTATGAAGAACCTGCCGATCATGAAGATCTACGATGAAACGGCCCGATCGCTTAGGATCCACTTCGCCGTCATCGCCAAAGCCCGACTTCTTGGTCTTGCGCTTCCATGCAAACCGCCGATCGCCAGAGAACTCAATGATTAATTCTGCGCTTTCTTTGCCCTTGCCCCAGGCGGCACCGGCAAGGCTGCCCGATTCATCTTCAAAGATATGCACGACACATCCATGGTCACTCTGCCATAAACCCAGCAGTTGTTCATCATCAGCGGGTCCCGCGAATGATGAAACCGTTATCCCGGAGACCAATACCGTAAAAGTTGACTTAGCAATCAACGTTATCCATACACAAGGCTTATCAAACACCTTCATGTTCTGTATCCTCCCATTTATCCGAACCTTTAGATCTCATCGCCAATGGCCGCACCGAAAAGCCGGTCTAAAGCGAAGTTTCACTACTTGAACTCCCCAAGCCCGCCCTGACGTCTGAACTCCGTGTTGTCCTGAGATTTATATGCAATAAAAAATGCCTCAAGATAACCAGCATTCGAGATCTGGTTTTGTGCTACCGGTTTCTTTTTGGCCTTTCCAGCCGCCCCGCGCATTGCTACGAGATCGCCCTCCTCTTCTTCAGAAAACCCACGCTTGCCAACTTTTGAGCTAAGTTTTGCGACTTTTTCCTGGGCCAGTCCCGGTTGCTGTTTCGGGAATAGTTCTTGCTTTACAAGGCAACTAGCGCTCGCATAACCCTTTCCCGTTAGACCGGCCCAGCGCACTCTCCGGAACAGGGTTTCGAGCAGCAGGTCATCCTCGTTCCGATCCGGCAGCCTTGCCCGTTGGGAAGCTTCCGACGAAGGATCGGATGCAGGAAGCTCATATCTGCCGTGCACTGAGGCGACGTGCGCAGAATCACCGTAGCCCATAACACCAATCACCGCCGCATCTCTATCCGGTGTCTCAAGCAAAGGCAACTTCATACAGACGTTGTAGACCGTGTTGCCTACGTAGAACTGCTCAGCGTTGGCCGACAGCACCAGGAAAACAGCCGAAACCACAACCAACAAGCCTCGAACAATTACCGTATAAATTAATCTCATATGACCTTCACCCCCTCTAATATATCCCCTCATGCCGACTTAAGTTCTGTGCGGCGTGCCCGCACTTCATCACCATTGATCAATTTCCTCATCACCCATAACAGGAGGCCGAAAAAGACCAATCCAATCATTCTGGATGAAAACGATGCGTTGTCCTCAAAGATTTTTCCAAGAAATCCTATTGCACAAACAGCAGCCAATACTGCTGCCAGAATTTTGAAAATCGCGACGATGATTCCGAGAACTAACCCGTTGTGCTTGATCGATGAGAAAATCGTCTTTAAGCACCCAACGACAGCAATCACACCCCCCACACCCATTACAACCATCGCGACAGTCTCGTCCTCAAACTCCTTTCCCTCTGGAACCAGAGTCGCCGCGATCACAAATGACGCAATTGGTGCAAGGAATATCGATAGCGTCCACATGAGATCCCCACCATTGGCAAAAATGACTACGCGATTCGTCATTCCCGCCAAAAGCAATGCAATAAAGGATCCTCCTATCCCCCAGGCCATCAATGTGAGTTGTTGGTCTGGCGTGATACCCGGGATTGTTAACATATCCATCTCATATGTCCTCCGGCCAGGAAGTCAGGAACTGATAGCATTTCGTTACCCCCCCCGCAAGCAGAGCGCCTTGTAGAAAGAGCGCGGATCGATAAACGCCTGAATCTGCGCGAGCCCGTGACGAGGTAGTTGAACTTCAAAAACAACTCAGAAATACATCGAGAGAATCTTGGGATCTGCCTGTCTTTGCTGCAGCTCTGACAGACCCCGGAGGGAGAGAGAAAGCGGGATGCCTTTGATGCTCCTAAAGCAGGAACATCCTGTCCTGAACGGTAGCGGTGATCGGTTCTTCTCTTGCGGTTCAGAACATCATGCAGGGTATCTGACATCCCCCAGCCGGAGATGACATCAGAGACTGTGATCCTTGCCGAACCGCTTAACAGTGAACTGTGGGAAGAGACCGCCCAGTTATGGATATGACTCCAGCCTGAGAGCACCTGGGAGAATCCGAGGCAGGCAAGGTGCCAACGGGGCACCTGGTGACCGAGGCGGGTGGTGATCATCAGTGCTCTCGAACCTTTCTTGCGCTACCCCTATCCAAAGGTGGTTTAGACCGAGACATGATTACATCATTTTGGCCGGAAGCGGGCTATCACCTTAGTTCTGGCAATACAATCTAAGACAACATTTCATGACTTGGATCAATGTTTTGTTTCTGCAAGACCGTCCGTTGTACTTGGGTATCCGTTTTTCGTTCCCCCTCCGCTGCCATGAGATTCACCGGTGGTTTGGGGTTATGGCAGAACTTCCGGGGGCATCGGCTGCGCATTTGGGCATTTCGGCGAACGTGTTTTGAGCCACACACGCGAACTGCCCAAGACCTCGACCGGCAAGATCCAGAAATTCAAGCTACGGGAACAGGCAAACGCCTCTTAACAACACTTCATCTGGGCGGGTACACTCGAAAGACCTCCTCAATATCAAACACTATGCCTCAGATTCTCGCCACCAACCATACGAGCTTTACCGTCTCAGACCTGGACCGCAGCATTGCCTTTTTCCGGGATGTGCTGGGCTTTGAAGTCACCTCGAAAGCGCCCCGGGCACCCGAGGTCATAGAGCGCGTCACAGGAATTGATGGTGCCCGGGCCGTGATCGCGTATGTCCGCGGGCCGGGTCACAGTATCGAACTCATCGAGTACAGCGGGCCGGATGACCGCGCCAGGGTACGGCCCCGGGCCTGCGACACGGGCTTTTGTCACATTGCCTATGATGTGACCGGCCTCGATGAACTGATAGAGGCCGCGGCCAGCCACGGCGTTACCGTCGAGGGTGAAATCATCACCGTGGATCAGGGCCCCAATGCAGGAGCGCAGGTGGTTTATCTGCGCGATACCGACGGCATCACTTTTGAACTGATCGAAAAACCGGCCTGACGCTCACCATGAGCTTTGGGAGGATCCTTCAGGGACTCCGTCGACCCTTCAGGCAAACGGCTGGTCGATAGAGGGAGAAGGTTCTGTAAACCAGCGCGGTCCGTCATCGGTGATGTACACATGATCCTCAAGGCGCACGCCGAACTCGCCGTAAATACAGATCATCGGCTCGTTGGAAAAACACATCCCCGGCAAAAGCGCGGTGGTATTGCCGGGCACGATGTAGGTTTCCTCGTGGATATCGAGGCCAATGCCATGTCCGGTACGGTGGGCAAGGCCCGGTACTTTGTATCCCGGCCCAAAGCCTGCGGCCTCGATAACATCGCGCGCAGCACGGTCAACGGTTTCCGCAGGAGCGCCGACCTTCGCTGCGGCAAACGCCGCCGCCTGGGCCGCCTTTTCAAGGTTCCAGACCTCGCGCTGTCGTTGGCTGGGTTCACCGAAGACATAACTGCGGGTAATGTCGGAAAAATACCCATCGACCGTCGCTCCGGTATCAATCAGCACCATGTCCCCTTCTTTTAGTTCCTGCGGATAAGGCACCCCGTGCGGATAGGCGGTGGGTTCGCCAAACAGCACGATACGAAAAGCCGGCGGGCCATCGGTACCGAGCTTAAGATGTGCCGCAGTCAAGAACGCCTGTACATCCACCGTGCTCATCCCCGCCGCAAGAATCCGGGCAGCGCTTTGCTGCGCCTTGAGGGTGAGGTTCATCACAAACTGGATCAGCGCAATTTCGCTGGCGGACTTTTGCATCCGGCATCCGGCAGTGATGCATGTACCGTTAAGAAACTCGGCCTGCGGCAGGGCCCGGCGCAGCCCAGCAAAGACAAAAAACGGCGTGGCCGGGTCAACCGCCACCCGCGGCAATGCGCCGCCCGTTTCGGCGATACATTGCGAGACCAGTACCGTGGGATCTTCGTGCTCTTCCCAGGTGCGGATGTCATCACCGAAGAGCAGCATGGCGCGGGTCTTTTCTTCTTCAAACCCGGGGGTGATGTAGACAAGGTCTCCCCGAGCGGGGATTACGGCTCCATGCAGCCGCTCCGTTGCCCACAGGCGCAGGCCCGTAAAGTAAAAAAGGCTGGTCGAAGCATCAAGGTACAGCGCGTCGATGCCCTGCTCCACCATCAGTCGCTGCGCCTTGGCAATACGTCCCTGGCGCTCATCCGATGAAATCGGAACGGACCCCGTCTGCCGGGACAACGCGCCCAGTTCCTGATCGGCTGTCGAGCCTCCCACACCCGAGGTCATGGTTGCCCTCCTTTACAGGGGTCTGACGATCTGCACTGATTGATCAAGGCGCAACCATACCGAATGCTTAGGCTGTCTGCACCAGGAGCGTTGTATTGCCCCCGGAGGCGGTGGTATCGACACAGACATGGCGCTCGAGCACAAGTTGGTCCCCGTCACCGGGATCGCTCAGCAGCGGCACGATCACCCCCTCGCGTTCTGCAAGCGCTGTGCGCCAGGGCCGAAGGTCTGAACCCGCCCTCCAGAGGCAGACCGCGTTGATACCCTGAACGCTTTTCAAAACCTCGGCAGCAACCGTCCCGGAGCAGGTCTCCAGAGGCCAGTCTGCAAGTGTCTCGGAAAGTTCCGGAATCTCTACACCAACGGCGAGCACACGGTTCCCCAGGGCGAGCGCCTGGCAGACCTGTATCCCGAGATTCTCAACTCCCGGTCCAAGACACAGAACATTGCCCCGGGGATAAAGCGTCCAGTGGTTGCTTTCACCGGTGGGCCCGGGCATCTGCGCAGGAAGCCTGATGATATTCCGGATGGCATCCGCGATCGGAGCAGGCAGCAACGACGAAACCCGTTCAAGAAAGGCGTCGATCTTCCCGGGATCAAGCGGCTCTGAAGGCGCGGTTTCGGCGAGAGCCCAGTTCTGCAATTGCTCCGCATCGATGCCCGCCCCAGGGCCTTGATCCTTCGCGGCCAGCAAAGCCGCCGGCATGCTGTTACAGAAACGCTTGAGATAAAGCGGGCCGCCGGCCTTGGGGCCGGTGCCTGATAAGCCCTCACCGCCGAAAGGCTGGGTTCCCACGACAGCGCCAATCTGGTTGCGGTTGACGTAGATATTGCCAACCTGCGCCCGGTCGACCACCTGCTGAACCCGTACATCCACCCGCGTATGAAGACCGAGGGTGAGGCCATAGCCGTGCCCGTTGATGGCGGACAGCAGTTGTTCTATCTCCCCGGCTGCAAAGCTTGCGACATGCAGCACCGGCCCGAAGACTTCACGCGCGATAGCGCCAATACCGGATACTTCAATAACCGTCGGCCCCATAAAATAACCATCGGCGGGCGCATCCAACTGCTTGAGTACCCGGTCCGCAGTCTTCTGGCGCTCGCAGTAACTCCGGATCCCTTCAAGTGCTGATGCGTCGATCAATGGGCCGACATCGGTTGCAAGATCAAGCGGGTCGCCCAGCTGCAGCTCATCCATCGCGCCGAAAAGCAAGTCAAGCACCCGGTCCTTGACGTCTTCCTGCAGATAAAGAATGCGCAGCGCCGAACAGCGCTGGCCGGCACTTTGAAAAGCCGATACCAGCACATCCCGTACCACCTGCTCGGGCAGCGCAGTTGAATCAACCAGCATCGCATTGATTCCGCCGGTCTCGGCGATCAGCGGTGCTGCCGGGTTACCGGCGAGGGCCATGCTGCGGTGAATATGCCGGGCAGTTTCGATCGAACCGGTAAAGCACACGCCGCCGATCCGGGGGTCGGCTGCGAGCGCAGCTCCTACAGTTTCTCCCGGGCCAGGAAGGCACTGCAGTACATCCTTGGGTACACCCGCCTGGTGCATCAGTTCCGCTGCCCGCAAGGCCATCAGCGGCGTCTGCTCTGCCGGTTTGGCAATAACGCAGTTCCCCGCAGCAAGCGCCGCGCTGATCTGGCCGGTAAAGATGGCCAGCGGAAAATTCCAGGGCGAGACGCAGGCAAAGACCCCCCTTGGGGTGATAGACCGCGAAAGATTTTCTGCCCGGCTTGCGTAGTAACGGAGAAAATCGACCGCTTCGCGGATCTCGGCAACCCCATCGAGCAAAGTTTTCCCGGCCTCACGGCTGGCAAGCGCCATCAGTTCGGCAAAATGGGTCTCATAAAGATCTGCAGCCCGGTTGAGCCGCGCACCACGCATACTCGCCGAAAGCTGCCGCCAGGAACCCAGTGCACTCTTGGCCCGCTCAATGGCCGGGTCGACATCCCCGGCTGAAGCCTCATGGATAACGCCCACCTGCTCCTTGGGCTGTGCAGGATTGCGCACTTGAAGCGCCGTGCCGCGAAGGGGTGGCGTGGCATCCTGCAGCGGCTGCCAGACCGAACCTGCAAACGGCGCCATCTCCTGTTGCAGGGTCTCGACGGAGTGCCGGTCTTCAAGATCCCGCCCGGCGCTGTTGCGCCGTGCCGGCTGGTAAAGATCGGCCGGCCGGGGGATCTTCGGGTGTGACGGCGCATTCGCCACATGGCGGATCTGGTCCAGAGGGTCACTGACGACGTCGGCGGCGGGGATGTCGTGATCGAGCAGTTGATTGACGAAGGAACTGTTGGCGCCGTTTTCCAGAAGCCGCCTGACGAGATAGGCCAGAAGATCACGATGGGCGCCGACCGGGGCGTAAATCCGGCAGGGATAACCCTGTTCTTCCCGGACCAGCCGATGCAGCGATTCGCCCATGCCGTGCAGACGCTGAAACTCAAAGGACTCGTCCGGACCCCCCGCGAGCGCCATGACCGTCGCCATTGTATGGGCGTTGTGGGTGGCAAACTGCGGATAAAAATGCTCACGCCCTGCAAGCAGTTGCTTTGCGCAGGCCAGGTAGGAAAGGTCTGTGCCAGCTTTGCGGGTGAAAACGGGGTAGGTCTCAAGCCCCATGACCTGGGCCCGCTTGATCTGGGTATCCCAGTAGGCGCCTTTGACCAGACGGACCATGATGCGCCGTTGTCGGCGTTTTGCGAGGGTATAGAGCCAGTCAATGACCGCTGCGGCATCCAGGTGATACGCCTGCACCACCACGCCAAAGCCCTCCCAGTCGGCGAGTGCCGGCTCATCCAAGAGCGCCTCGATAATGTCCAGGGTCAGGTCGAGCCGCTCACTCTCCTCGGCATCGATGTTAAAGCCCATCGAGGCACTTCGCGCGAGTTGCGCAAGTGCGCTAACCCGGCCCAGGAGTTCCGTCATGACCCGCCCGCGTTTCCCATGCTCAAAGCGCGGGTGCAGTGCCGACAGCTTGACCGAGATTCCGGGGTTCTGACGGACGGCTGTCGGCGAGCAGCCCGGCGCAAGCGCAGAGATTGCCTCGGAGTACGACAGGTGATAGCGCCTGGCATCGGCGTCTGAGCGGGCAGCCTCGCCGAGCATGTCATAAGAAAAGGCGTACCCTTTCTCTTTAAGTGCGCCGGAATGTGCAAGCGCTTCGCCGATATCCCGGCCGAGCACAAACTGCCGGCCCAACTCTTTCATCGCCTCACCAATGATCACGCGCACCGCCGGCTCACCGATCCGCTTCACGGTGGCTCGCAGGGTGTCGACGATCCCGCTCGCGAGATCAGGGTTCAACAGTTTTCCGGTCAGCAGCAGGGCCCACGTTGAGGCGTTCACCAGCGACGAACTGGAGTGATTCAGATGCCGGCTCCAGCGCCCGGGCACGATCTTGTCTTCGATCAGCGCGTCGATGGTGATGCTGTCGGGGACCCGCAGCAATGCCTCGGCGAGGCACATCATGCCGACTCCCTCATCGGTGGAAAGCCCGTATTCCGCGAGAAAGGCCTCCAGCAGATTGGGCGACTTCTGTGCGCGGACCTTTTCAACGAGACCAAGTGCGCGGCCTTGTATCTGGTCCTGAAAATCAGCGCCGGGCTGCCAGTTCCCGAGCAGCGCATGGATGCGGGCCGGCTCTCCCTCGCGCCGGATCAGATGAATCTGCTGCCGGGCCTTGTCTGAAGCGGTGTTCACGGTCAGAAATCTTATGAGCTACCGTAGAAGCCCTCTTGATATCTCAGCCGGCAAGCGGCCAGAAAAACAAAATAGCGGGGAGACTTACTGCCACAACAAGGATCTCAAGGGGCAGACCCATGCGCCAGTAGTCACCAAAGCGGTAGCCCCCGGGGCCCATGACAATGGTGTTGTTCTTGTGGCCAATCGGGGTAAGAAAAGCGCAGGAGGCGGCCACCGCAACCGCCATCAGGAAAGGATCGGGGTTGAGTTCAAGCCGCCCGGCAATCTCAAGCCCGATGGGTGCTGCGATCAGCGCAGTGGCGACATTGTTCAGCACATCCGAAAGACTCATGGTGACAATCATCAGGATTGCCAGCACCATCACCGGCGCAAGACCTTGCGTGACGGACAGAATCCATTGCGCAATGAGTGCAGTTCCCCCGCTGCTTTCCAGTGCACTGCCGATGGGTATCAGCGATCCCAGCAGAACGATCACCGGCCACTCAACCGACTCATAGACTTCCGTCGGTTTCACCAGCCCGAAGACCACATACACTACCACCACGGCCCCAAGCGCGACCGAAAGATAAAGCCAGCCGACGCTCGCGGCCAGGATCGCAAGAGCAAACGTACCAATAGCAAGACCCGCTTTCTGGCGCTGCAGCACGGTCAGGCCGCGGTCTGCAAGGGCAAGGCAGCCCAGCCACTGGACCGCGTGATCAAGCCGGTCTTCCACGCCGTAGAGCAGCAAGATATCCCCGGGGAGTATCCGCAGTTTGCGCACCCGCTCACGAAAGGAACGGCCGCGGCGCGAGACCCCCAGCAGCATGACCCCGTGGCGGTACGCCAGCCGAAGATCCGTCGCCGAGCGGCCTGCGATTCTTGCCCCGACCGGTACCACCGCCTCTGCAAGCGCCATCGACTCACCCAGCAGTTCTACCTTCTTGTCCGGATCACCGCTGCCCAGCCGGGCAGCCCCCACAAACTGCTCGATCGACTCGGCTGCACCTTCAAGGACCAGGATATCGCCTTCCTTGACGATTTCCCGGCGGGCGGAACCGGCGAGCCGCACATGATTGCGGATGAGCCCCGTGATGACGACGTCGTGCTCTTCAGCGAGGGGGAAAGCCTCGCGCAGGGGCGCACCAATCAGTTTGCTGTTCTCGGTAACCGACGTCTCAAAGACATAGCCGGCCAGGTCGGCAAGCGCGACGGCAGGGTTCTCCTTGCGCCGGCCCGACGGCAGCAAGCGCCAGCCCGCCAGCGCAACAAAAAGCACCCCGGCAACCGCCACCACGAACCCCACCGGTGCAAAGTCAAACATCCGGAACGGATCGCCGAGCGCCTCCTCGCGTACCGTGGCAACCACAATATTAGGCGGCGTGCCGATTAAGGTAACCATCCCCCCAAGGATGGTCGCAAAAGAGAGCGGCATCAGGGTGAGCCCCGGGCTGCGCTCGGCCTTGCGGGCAGCCTCGATATCGACCGGCATCAGCAGTGACAGCGCGGCGACATTGTTCATCACCGCCGACAGCAGGCCCCCGACCCCTGACATCAGTCCGATATGGGCGCCGACCCCCTTGACCCCGGCCACGCAGACCTGGGCAATGGCCTCGACAACACCGGAGTTGAAAAGACCCCGGCTGACAATCAGCACCAGGGCAATAATGACGGTCGCCGGATGGCCAAAGCCGGAAAAAGCCGCCTCCACCGGAACCACCCCCACAATGAGCGCCAGAACCAGCGCTGTAAAGGCCACCAGGTCGTAGCGCACACGCCCCCACAGGAGAAATCCAAAAACGGCGAGCAGCAGGCCGAAGAGAGTGAGATGCTCGGTAGCGAGGGGCATGGCAGGCAGCGCCCGGGTCTCAAATTTCCTATTTCGGCGCCAGCCGGATGGCGCCGTCGAGCCGGATCACTTCGCCGTTCAGCATCTCGTTATCGATAATGTGTGAAACGAGATCGGCAAACTCCTCGGGCTTGCCAAAGCGCGATGGAAACGGCACCTGGCCCGCCAGACTCTCCTGGACCTGATCGGGCATGTTCAGCAGCATCGGCGTGCCGATGAGTCCCGGGGCAATGGTCATGACGCGAATGCCGAAACGCGAAAGCTCACGGGCGGCAGGTAAGGTGAGCGCCACCACGCCGCCCTTGGAAGAACTATAGGCGGCCTGGCCGATCTGTCCTTCATAGGCCGCAACCGAGGCGGTGTTGATGATGACCCCGCGGCTGCCGCTTTCAGAAAGGGGTTCCAATTCCGTCATCCGGGCGGCACACAGGCGCAGCACATTGAAAGTACCCACCAAGTTCACCTTGATGACCCGCTGAAAAAGATCCAGGTCATGCGGGCCCTCGCGGCCGACGATCCTCGATGCCGGGGCAATCCCGGCGCAACTGACCGCAATCCGCGGTGCGCCCCACTGGTCCGCAATCTGCTGTAGGGCTGCTTCCACCGACTCTGCGCTTGAGACATCCGCTTCGAGCGCCCATCCGCCTATCTCATGAGCCGTTTTCCGGGCGCCGTCCATATCACGGTCCAGCACCGCGACCCGGGCACCGCGCTCACAAAGCATTCGGGCGGTCACGGCACCCATCCCGGATCCGCCGCCGGTAACAAGTGCAGGAAGATTTTCAAGATTCATCGGCTTGCATCCTTTATTGCTATTGCTCGCTTAACCATACCGGATTAGACCATGCCTTGCGGCCATCGTCGCCGGACCCGGTGCAGCGGGTCCGCAAGCGTTACACGGCTGATGTTATCCTTCGCGTGTATTTTTGCACAGGCTCCGGACCCACTGGCGTCGTGATAGGAACGTCGTTCCCGTCCGGACCGCGTTATCCTTGGTAGAACCCTTCCTGAGGCAGTTATGAGCGAAACGCAAAATATGATTGAACGCGAATCCATGGAAGTGGATGTCGTCGTCGTAGGCGCAGGCCCCGCCGGACTGGCGACCGCCTGCCGGCTGATGCAGCTTGCGGCGGAAAATGAGCACGAACTCAGTGTCGTGGTGCTTGAAAAAGCCGCTGCGGTCGGGGATCACATTCTCTCAGGTGCCGTGATCGAACCCACCGCGCTGAATGAACTCTTCCCGGACTGGGCGGAACGGGGCGCACCGCTGAATACCCCGGTGACCCGCGATGAGATCTACTTTTTCACGGGACCGCAAAAAGCCGTCAAGATTGCGCATGCTCTGGCACCGCGCACCATGCACAACCACGGCAATTACATCGTCAGCCTCGGCCAGGTGGTGCGCTGGCTGGGTGAGCAGGCCGAGGCGCTCGGGGTCGAGATTTACCCCGGCTTTCCTGCCAGTGAGGTGCTGTTTGATGACACAGGTGGGGTCAAAGGCGTTGCCACCGGGGAGATGGGTCGGGGCAAAGACGGCGAGCCCAAAGCCGCTTATGAACCCGGTATGGAACTGCACGCCAAGTACACGGTGTTTGCCGAAGGCTGCCGGGGGCATCTTGGCAAGCAGCTCATCGAGCAGTATGCACTTGATCACGACCGCTCTCCTCAGCACTACGGCATTGGCTTGAAGGAGTTGTGGCGGGTCGACCCTTCGCTGCATCAGCCAGGGCTCGTCATACACGGAGCCGGGTGGCCTTTATCAGAAAACCAGGCCTCGGGCGGTGTATTCCTCTACCACCTCGAGGACTGCCAGGTCGCGCTTGGGCTGATTGTGGATCTCAACTACGCCAACCCTTACCTCAGTCCTTTCGATGAGTTGCAGCGCTTCAAAACCCATTCGATCATTGCGCCGACCCTGGCAGGCGGCGAACGGCTCTCCTATGGCGCGCGCGCCATTACCAAGGGCGGCTTTAATTCGCTGCCGAAGATGTCCCTGCCCGGGGCCTTCCTCGTTGGATGTGATGCCGGCACAATGAACTTCGCCAAGATCAAAGGGACCCACACCGCGATGAAATCCGGCATGCTGGCGGCGGATACCATCATCCAGGTGCTGCTGGACGGAGACCCCGGCGGCAAGGACCACACCCATTACGATTCGCACATGCGCTGCTCGTGGCTCTATCCCGAACTCAAAGCCGCGCGCAACTTCGGCCCGGCATTGCACAAGTTCGGGCCGTATCTTGGGGGCGCCTTCAATTATGTCGACCAGAACTGGCTGCGCGGCAAGATGCCGTTCACCCTCAAGGACCGCTCCTGGGATCATGCGTCACTCAAGGAAAGCGGCAAGGTCACGCCGATTGAATATCCCAAACCCGACGGCGTGCTGACCTTCGACAAAAACAGCTCGGTGTTTCTAAGCAACACCAATCACGAGGAAGACCAGCCGGTACATCTTTGCCTCACGGATAGTGAAATTCCGATCAGAACGAATCTGCCCAAGTGGGCGGAACCGGCACAACGCTACTGCCCGGCCGGCGTCTACGAAATCGTCGAAGAAGGCTCAGAGCAGCGCTTCCAGATCAATGCGCAAAACTGCATTCACTGCAAGACCTGTGATATCAAGGACCCGAGCCAGAACATTACCTGGGTCACACCCGAGGGCGGCGGCGGGCCCTCTTACAGCGCCATGTGATTTTGGATCCCGAATACGTAAAGGGTATCAGCCGACAAACGCCCTTGCGTTCTGAAATATCCTGAGCCAGGGTCCGTGCTCACCCCAGTCCCCCGGGTGCCAGGAGTTGGTGACCGTACGGAAATTGCGCTCGGGGTGCGGCATCATGATGGTCACCCGGCCATCGGCTGCCGAGAGTCCCGTCACGGCGTCTGCTGATCCATTGGGATTAAACGGATAGCGCTCGGTAGTCCTGCCGTGGTTATCGACAAACCGGAGGCTTAACTGATTCCTGGCGCGAAGCGTCGTCAGGGCATCTTGGGCGAACTGCGCGCGGCCCTCGCCGTGTGCCACCACGACCGGAATCCGGGTGCCGGTCATATCTGCAAAGAGCACCGAATCGCTTGGCAGTACCTCGACCATGATGACCCTTGACTCAAACTGGCCCGACTCATTGGCCACAAACTGCGGCCAGTGCTGCGCACCGGGGATCAATTCCTTGAGCGCCGCCATCATCTGACAGCCGTTGCAGACTCCCAGCGCAAAAATCTCCTCACGGGCGAAGAACTGTTCAAACCGCTCACGCATTTGGGGCTCAAAGAGAATCGACTTGGCCCAACCCTGCCCTGCGCCCAGCACATCGCCAAAGGAAAAACCGCCACAGGCTGCAAGACCCTGAAAACCCTTTAGGTGATGGCGCCCTTCTTTAAGATCAGACATCGTGACATCCACCGCAGCAAATCCCGCCCGGTCGAAAGCCGCCGCCATCTCCATATGGCCGTTGACGCCCTGCTCGCGCAGGATGGCGACCCGTGGCCGGCTTCCGCCGAGGATGGCCCGGGTTGCAGGATTGTTCGCAGGATCAAATGTCAGAGTCGCACTGAGGCCCGGATCTGAAAGGTCCTTAAGGCGGTCGTACTCCTCGGCTGCACATTCAGGGTTGTCACGAAGCCCCTGCATCCGCGACGTCAGTTCCGACCAGATCTCGTGAAGACCGGTCCGGCTGGTCTGGAGCAGAACGCTGTCGTTGCCGGCAATACCAATGGAATCTCCGCCGTTCACGACCGATCCAATCGGACGGACCGAGGCGCCGATACGCGCCTTGTCGAATATGGTTTGAACCCGGCCCATCTCGCTTTTGCTCACCTGAATCACTGCCCCGGGTTCTTCGGAGAAAAGAAACGCCAGGGGATCATCGATACCGCCGATATCGATTTCGAGTGAACAGCGGCTGGCAAAAGCCATCTCCGCAAGGGTGACGACAAGCCCGCCGTCTGACCGGTCGTGATAGGCGAGTGCGAGATCATGCGCCAGCAGTTCCCGGGTCGCGGCGAAAAACGCACAAAGATCCTCCGGGTGATCGAGATCAGGGACTTCGTTACCGACCTGCCCGAATACCTGGGCCAATGCCGAACCGCCAAGGCGGTTTTTGCCGCGCGCAAGGTCAATCAGCAAAAGCACCGAATCTTCTGAGGTATCAAGCACCGGCGTTACTGAACGGCACACGTCCGCTACCGGTGCAAACGCGGTGACGATCAGCGATACCGGGGACGAAACACTGAAGTTGCCCGCGCTTTGGGTCCAGCGGCTGGACATAGACATGGAATCTTTACCCACCGGAATCGAGATGCCGAGTGCCGGGCACAGCTCCAGCGTGACGGCCTCTACGGTGTGGAAGAGCTCGGCGTCCTGCCCTGCCTCTCCCGCGGCTGCCATCCAGTTGGCACAAAGGTGCACATCTGAAAGTTCGCTGATGCCGGCGCAGGCAATGTTGGTGATGGCCTCAGCCACGGCCATCCGCCCGCTGGCCGGCGCGTTGACCAGCGCCAGCGGAGTACGCTCACCTATCGAGATCGCCTCGCCCGTCTGGCTGTCAAAACCCGCGGTGGTGATACCGGCATCTGCTACCGGCACCTGCCAGGGGCCGACCATCTGGTCCCGAACGACCTGGCCTCCAACGCTCCGGTCGCCGATGGTGACGAGGAAGGTTTTGTCAGCCACTGCCGGCAGCCGTAGCACGCGCTCCAGGGCATCGCTGATCGCGACGCCATCAAGATCGAGATCGGGATAGATGCAGGTCCTGCTGACGGCCTTGCGGTGCATCCTCGGGGTATTGCCAAAGAGCAGTGCCATGGGCAGGTCCACCGGGGATTCAGCCGCTAATACCGCACCACTTTGCGCTTCGGAGATTTCGGGACTCGTGAGGCGCAGCACCTCTTCAGCATCTGCTTCACCCACGATGCTGAAAAGACAGCGCTCGCGCTCACAAAGCGCTTTGAATGATTCGAGTTTCCCGGGCGCGACGGCCAGAACATAGCGCTCCTGCGCTTCATTGCACCACAACTGCATCGGCGACAGCCCAGGCTCATCCGACGGGATTGCACTGGTGTCAAAACAGGCGCCGAGCCCGGCATCGTGAACGAGTTCCGGCAGCGCGTTGGAGAGACCACCCGCCCCGACATCATGGATGGAGATGATCGGGTTTTGCGGGCCCAGGGCGATACAGCGGTCGATCACCTCCTGGCAGCGCCGCTGCATTTCCGCATTGCCCCGCTGCACCGAGGCAAAATCCAGCGCCTCGTCGCTTTTGCCCGAGCCAACACTGGAGGCTGCCCCGCCCCCGAGCCCAATCAGCATCGCCGGGCCACCCAGGGCAACAAGCTGTGCGCCGGGCGGAATCGTTTCTTTTTGGACGTGACACTCGCGGATATTGCCAAGGCCACCGGCAATCATGATGGGCTTGTGGTATCCGTAGCGCCGGGTAACGTCACCCCCGTCTGCAGCGACCTCAAGGGTGCGGAAATATCCGGAAACATTCGGCCTGCCGAACTCGTTATTGAATGAGGCGGCCCCGATAGGCCCCTCGAGCATGATCTGCAGCGGCGAGGCGATCCGTGACGGGCTCTGAAGCGGCAGCTCCCAGGGCATGGGAGCGTCCGGCAGTCGCAAATCCGATACCGAAAAGCCGGTGACACCCACTTTGGGTTTACCGCCCCGGCCGGTAGCCCCCTCGTCCCGGATCTCGCCTCCCGAACCGGTTGCCGCACCTGGAAACGGCGAGATTGCCGTCGGGTGGTTATGGGTCTCGACCTTGGCCACCAGATGCAGCGGTTCTGCGATCTGGCCGTATTCGCCGGCGATCGAAACCGGTAAAAACCACGAAGCCGGGTACCCGCGCAGCACCGCGGCGTTGTCGCTGTATGCACTCAATGTCTTCTCGCCGTGCCGCTGGTGCGTCGTGCGCACCATCTGGAAAAGCGAGGCATCCTGGGTCACATCATCAAGGGTCCACTGCGCGTTGAAAATCTTGTGCCGGCAGTGCTCTGAATTAACCTGCGCAAACATCATCAGCTCCGCATCCGTGGGGTTGCGGCCCATCTTGAGGAATGCATCCGCGAGGTACTCGCACTCCTGCTGACTTAACGCAAATCCTTCCTTTTCATTAGCGGCTTCGAGTGCGCCAAGGCCGCCGTGGATCACGTCGACGTACTCGAGCGGTGCGGGCGGTGCGGATGTAAATACCTGCTCGAGCAACTGTGGATCGTCAACCACTGACTCGGTCATCGGATCATGAAGCAATGCCGCGAGGTCTTCGCGGGTTGCCGCTGCGTTTGCCGGACCGTCGATATGCCAGGCGATGCCGCGCTCGATTCTTTCGATGGACTCAAGGCCGCAGTGGCGGGCGATATCGGTCGCTTTGGTTGACCAGGGGGACCGGGTTCCGAAGCGGGGAATCACCCGTATCGGGCTGCCCTCAAGAATCAGTGCCCGGGCGCTTTCCGAAGAGGCGTCCAGGAGGTTCTCGAGAACATCCTGCTCGGCAGCACTTAACCGCAGCGAACTGCCGACCAGAAAAAAGTAGTGTGCAGAACACGCACCCAGCGCAAGACCGCGCCCCTTTGCGCGGGCCGAGAGTTTTTCGACGTTAAAGGGTGTGAGGGCGGGCCCGCCGCCCAGCATCAGCACGGCGCGATCCCGAGCGGTTGATCAGGCCGCAATCGGCGCCTCAAGGTCGACGCCGAGCCGCAGGGCAACCTCCTCGTAGGCCTCTACCACCCCGCCGAGACCCTGGCGGAATCGATCCTTGTCGAGTTTCTTGCGGGTATTGGTATCCCAGAGGCGGCAGCCGTCCGGGGTAAATTCATCACCCAGCAGCAGCTGGTCTCCAAAGCGGCCGAATTCGAGTTTGAAGTCGACAAGAATCATGCCGCCATCGGCAAAGAGTTTGCTGAGGATTTCGTTAACCCGGAAGGTCTGCACTTTCATCGACTCCACTTCTTCGGGGCCGGCCCAGCCGAAAGAGGCAATATGGTAGTCGTTGATCATCGGATCATGCAGTTCGTCGTTCTTTAAGAAAAACTCGAAGGTCGGCGGCACGAGATCCAGCCCGTCTTCTACTCCCAGACGGCGGCACAGCGAGCCGGTTGCAATGTTACGCACCACGCACTCGACCGGAATCATATCGAGCTGCTTTACCTGGGATTCGTTGTCGCTCAGCAGCGCATCAAAGTGGGTGGCAACACCCTGCGCCTCGAGATACTCCATGATGAAGGCATTAAAGCGGTTGTTGACCATACCCTTGCGGTCCAGCTGATCGACCTTCTCGCCATCAAAGGCCGAGGTATCGTCACGAAACTCCATGATGAGCCTTGCGTCTTCATCGGTCAGAAAAACAGATTTGGCTTTGCCCGAATAGAGCTCTGCACCCTTTTTCATATCTCATCGATCCCGTTTGAAAATAAAACTCTTACAGCACTCCGGCATTGTTCATGGCAGAGCGGACCTCGTCGTGATGCTGGGCCGACAACGGCACCAGCGGCAGACGGATTCCCGCGCCGATCAGACCCTGCTGACCCACCGCCCATTTCGCGGGGATCGGATTGGATTCGACAAACATGGCTTTGTGCAGGTCCGCGAGCTGGCCGTTCAGTTGCCGTGCCGTGTCGGGGTCGCCCGAGATGGCAGCCTGGCACATGCGATGCATCAGGTTCGGTGCGGCGTTGGCGGTCACGGAGATTGTTCCCTTGCCGCCTGCCAGCATCAGCTCACAGGCCGTGCCATCTTCTCCGGAGTAGATCAGAAAACCCTCCGGCACCCGGTCAATCAGGTCTTGTCCCCGGTCGAGGTCGTTGGTCGCATCCTTGATGGCAACGATGTTTTCAATCTCGGCAAGGCGCAGCGTTGTATCGTTCTGCATATCGACCCCGGTCCGGCCGGGTACGTTATAGAGAATCTGCGGCACAGCAGCCGCCTCGGCAATTGCCTTGAAATGCTGATACAGCCCCTCCTGCGGTGGCTTGTTGTAGTACGGCACCACCAGAAGACAGGCATCGACACCGGCAGCGGCCGCATTTCGCGTCAGCGAAATCGCCTCCGAGGTCGAATTGGCTCCGGTACCGCCGATAACCGGAATCCGCCCCGCCGCCGCCTTTACCGTGCGTGCGATAACCTCTCCATGCTCATCGTGGTCGAGCGTCGCCGACTCGCCGGTGGTGCCCACCGAAACAATGGCATCGGTACCTTCTGCAATATGGTGTTCTACCAGCCGCTCAAGTGCGGCCCAGTCGACGCTGCCATCATCGTGCATTGGGGTGACCATGGCCACCATACTGCCTGTGAACATCTGGAAACTCCTGGTTTTGGACCCTCAGGACGTCAGAGTGTCGACGTTACGGAATACATCCGGATGGTACTTTGCGCTCATCCACAGCACAAGGCACGGCGCCGCTGCTCGGGGGTCTACCGGGGGTCGGGGCCTCAGCCCGAAAGGCGCCAGCGCAGCCGATTGCCTTTGATCTCGGCCCTGGCACCGACTGCAAGAGGCAGGTTGGGCGCCACATGCCCGAAGTCCCGGGATGAAAACACCGGGCATGGCGTCCGGGCCGCCAGCTCACTTAAGGTCCAGGCCTCTGAATCCGCTGGTGATCCCATGTCTGTGAAGCGGCCGAAAACGACCGCGCTGACGCCCGCCAGCAGGCCGCTGTCCAGCCACTGGCGCCAGCAGCGCAGAAGACGGGGTGCACTCTCGCCGGTATCTTCGAAGAAGAGTACATGCGCGGATAAATCCGAGGGGAGGTTAGGCGTGCCCACCAGATTGCTCAGCACACTCAGGCATCCCCCGAACAGGACCCCCCGGCACTCAATGTCAGCTGTTTTTCCGACGGGCTCGACCCCGATTTCACCCTCCCAGGGCTCATCCGACTTCAGCAGGCGGGTCAACTCGTCAATATCCGGGCCCCCCTGCCACAGCGGTGACCCGGGCATCGGGGCATGCAGCGCCGGCCACCCCAGGCGGGTGAAAAATGCGCTTTGCAAAGCGCTTAGGTCGGAAAAACCGATCAGCATTTTCGGCGGACTTTGCGCAAGCGCCTTCCAGTCGAGCCGGCTCAGAAGTTCGCTTGCGCCGTAACCGCCGCGGGCGCTCAGGAGATAGCGGTGAGCGCTGCCGAGCGCTGACTGAATCTGCCTGATACGCAGATCAGCACCATCGAGCGCCAGCCGTGCGAGCGTATCTTCATGCAAAGGCGTGTGGTCGACCTCAAACCCTGCATCGCGAAGTGCCTCGAGATTCAGGTTGAGAACATTGTCTTCCGGCGGGCCGGATGGCTCAAAAACATAAATCGAAGGTCTTTCCATCTTTGTTATCCGCTGCCGGCAGGGCTCCACCCCTTGGAATCAGGTCGCCAGCAGCGTCTTAAGTGGTCCGTTCCGGGCCGCCATTTCGTCGGTCTTGCCCTGCTCAAGAATCTTGCCCGACTCCATCACGATCACATCTTCAAAGTGTTCCACCGAACCGGCGCTTTCCAGTGCCCAGAAAATTCCCCGGCCGTGCATATGTTCTCGAATACTCTTAATCAGGTCGCCGCGTACGTTGAAGTCGAAAGGCGCAAGCGCTTCGTCGACCACCAGAAGATCCGGGTTTTTCATCAAGGCCCTGGCAAATCCCAATTTCTGGCGCTGCATGCTGCTGAGTTTCCCGCCGGATGTACCGACATCTGCATTCAGGCCCAGTTCGACGACCAGGGAGCGTAACCCGACCGCGGCGATGACCTCATCAATGCTGTTCCGGATCTTGCTGCGCAGTGCCGGTTTTCCGAAAGGCAGCGAGCCGAACAGCACGTTGGACTCGATGTCGAGCCCGGGGTTCAACGCCACAGGATTCAGGAAGTCGACCGACGTGTTTTCCTGTCCCAATGTCTCGCGCAGCAGTTTACGCACCTCGAGCAATTGCGCCTGGAGGGGTTCATCAACAATGCCCAGACGATGCTGCGCCGGCACCAGGCGGTATACGAAAGAACGCAGTGCTTCCTGGTCGGCCTCGGGCAACTGTTTCGGCGATTGGTCATCAATCGCCGACAGGCGTCGGAGGATTTCCTCAAGCACCGGCAGATCATCTCCACTGATCAGGCTGAAACGCTCGAACAGGTCACTGTCGGGGCTGATCCCTTCGAAAACCTCTGTCATCGCCTGTGCCACTCTAACGCCAAGCGCCAGAAAATCATCAAACAACCCGGCCTGGCGCAGAAGATCCGTCACCAGTGCATGCGAAGGCAGTTGCTCGGGTGCAAAACCGGGATCCAGCGGATAGCCGAACAGAATGTTCTGGGCAACCGAGATATTGACGTTGTACTTGTCAGGATCGAAAGTGGTTACGTCAAGACCCTTTTCCTGAAACTGCCGGCGCGCCTCGAGGATCTTCCTCTCGGTATCGGCATCGACCTCGGTATCGGCAATCCGGGTAGCAAGACCCATCCGGTAAACATCGTCTTCAAGGTTTGCGACCTGAAGAACCTGTCTCGCTCGCTGGCGAAGGTCCTCACCATCACGAAAACCCCCTGCTGTGAGATCCAGCCAGTCTGCCCCGGAATCATCCGGGCTGTTTCCCGAGGCCGTGGCTTCCCTGACCCGCCGCCCAGCCACGGTATCGCCCTCGGCATGGGCGTCCTTCGGGGCATTGAACAGGCCGTAATACAGGTTGTAGGCGATCGTTCCGCTGAATATGTAAGGGGTGGAACCGACCCAGCCGACGCGTCTTCCGGTGACCGCCTCCGCAGCATCCGCCCAGTTGAGACTCCCCATCTGGATATTGCCCGCGGTCGGCCAGATCAGCCGGGCCGCAAGCGCAGAAACATCGCTCTTGCCTGATCCGGCAGCCCCGACAACGGCTACATGGGAATCGAGCGGAATCGAGAAGCCGACACTGCTGACGGTATTGGCGCCCCCTTCTTCTCCGTAACTCAGGTTCTGTGCTTTCAGCTCGCCTGACAGTGGTTCGACTTTGTCCGGCGCTTCCAGCAGAGACTTCCTGATCATATTCTCGGGCTCGAACTGTTCGGCAACCTGAAGATATTTGACCCGGGTATCCTCGAACACCTGGTAAAACTTCAACAGCTCCTTCCAGGGAGGGCCGATGTCCTTGTATGCCGCCAGCACCGCAACCAGGGCGCCCAGAGAAATCTCTCCCTTGATCACCAGGTAGCCACCAATCGAGAAGAAAAAGAACGGTGTTACCTGCGCCAGGAAGTTGTTCAAAAACTTGATGAAAAACTTCCTGCGGTAAATCTCCTCGCGGATATCAAAAATCCGCCCCAGGTGTCCCGAGGTTCTTGCCCGTTCGAAGCGTCCACTGTCATTGGCGTGAATATCGGGTGCACCCTGCACGGTTTCACCGATGTGCGTCGCCAGGACCCTCACGGTCTTGACCCGCTGTTTGGAAAGGGCATTCACCTTCGCCTGCAGTTTCGGGATCAGGTACATCTGTGGCGGGTAAAGCGCTATTGAAGCCAGGCCCAACCAGACATCCTGCTGAAAAATAAACGACAGGTAGGTCAGCAGTAACGCGCCCTGAAAAGCAGGGGCCGCGATCGCGTCACCAATCAGGCCGCCAAGCGGTTCGGTTTCGGCTGTGATCATGGGGATGATCTCGGCCGGCGGGGTTCTGCGGATCTTGGAGGACGGAAAACGCAGGATACGGGCATACAGGTCAAAGCGGAACCGGCGCAGCATCCGCTCACCGAGCACACCTTTGTAGACATTGAGGTAGTACTTGAGCCCCCCGGTGGCGACCACGGCCACGAGGAATGCCACCGACAGAAGCATCAGGAAACTGATCTGGGTTACCTCAAAACCCAGCAACACTTCCGGCAGGTCTTTGCCGTCAATCGCCTGGTTGATGATTCTTTTGGGAATATCCAGCGAGATATAAACGAGCGGCATCGTCACCGCCGTCAATAAAAGGAGGAACAACTGACCGCGCAAGGTGTGCCGAAGCACATAACGATAGATCGACTTGTCTATCTGGGGATAATCTGAATCACCATCATCACTTCCCGCCGATGATTTCTCTTTTTTGGGATCGGTCATAGTCTGGTTTGCGCTGACAATCCGCCTCTTATAGCATACCCTTGCTTCTTATCGAACCTGCTCGCCGGTTCGGAATCACCCGGACTCTAAACTATGCCTGTTGCAGTTGTACTCAAAGGCTATCCACGACTGTCGGAGACCTTTATTGCGCAGGAGATACGCAGTCTCGAGCGCGCCGGTGTGGATCTTCAACTGGTTTCCCTGCGCCACCCAACCGATCCGGCGACGCATCCCATCCACGGGGAGATCAAGGCGCCGGTCCTCTACCTGCCGGAATACCTTTACCGCGAGCCTCTGCGGGTGCTAAAGGGCTGGCTCACGAGCAGGAAACGCCCGGGCTACAAAAAAGCCCGCTCCATGTGGTTCAAGGACCTGCAACGGGATCGCTCGGCCAATCGGATAAGGCGCTTCGGCCAGGCACTGGTGCTCGCGGCCGAAATGCCCGCAGCCACGTCGCTGTTATACGCGCACTTCATGCACACGCCGGCCTCGGTCGCCCGCTATGCGGCCCTGCTGAACGGGGTGCCCTGGTCTTTTTCTGCGCATGCAAAAGATATCTGGACCACCCCGGCCTGGGAGAAACGCGAGAAACTCGCGGACTGTGCGTGGGCGGTCACCTGCACCGACGCGGGCTTTACCCACCTTGGCGAACTTGCTCCGCCCGGGGCAAGTCTCACACGTCTGTATCACGGCCTTGATACTGCACGTTTTACAGATCCGGGCGCCCAAGGGAGCGTCTCTGACGGCAGCACTGCCCGGCAGTGCCTCAACATCCTGAGTGTGGGCCGGGCCGTGCCGAAAAAAGGCTTTGACGTTCTGCTTCAAGCACTTGCAGCACTGCCCGGTGAGTTTCACTGGCAATGGCAGCACGTGGGTGGTGGAAACGCGCTTTCCCCGCTTAAAAAAGCGGCTACCGGCCTGGGCCTGGATGAGAGGATCTCATGGCTTGGCCCGCTTCCCCAGGAGGCGGTATTGTCTCTTTACCGTGAGAGCGATCTTTTTGTATTGCCCAGCCGTATCGCACCGGGTGGTGACCGCGACGGCCTGCCTAATGTACTGATGGAAGCCGCAAGCCAGCGCCTTGCAATAGTGACGACGGACCTGCCGGGCATTGCCGAGTTCATCACTGCAGAGGTCCACGGCCTTCTGGTTCCCCCCGCTGATCCCAAGGCACTCTCTGACGCAATCTATCGGGCGGGGATCAATCCTGCCCTAAGGGAAGCGTGGAGCAATGCCGCGCGGCAGCGGGTGACCCAGGAATTCGATCACACCAATAACATCCAGCCGCTGATCTCACTTCTCGGCCGGAATCAGGGGGCGAACTGATGCGCATTGGGTTTTACGCCCCAATGAAGCCGCCCGATCACCCTTCTCCTTCGGGGGACAGAACGCTGGCGCGACTGTTGATGGAGGCGATGACGCTCGCCGGCCATGAGGTCCGGGTCATGAGCAATTTTCGCTCACTCGACATCGAAGGCGAGTTCGATCTTCAGGAAAACCTGAAGGCCCAGGGCGGGAAAGAAGCCGAGCGCATACTTAAAGGCCTCAAGAGCAGCGCGACCGAAGGAATTGACCTTTGGTTTACCTACCACCTTTTTCACAAGGCGCCGGATTGGTTAGGGCCCGAAATTTCGAAGACACTGGGCATCCCCTACGTGGTTGCAGAAGCCTCGTATGCGCCGAGGCAAAAGCGCGGCCCCTGGCGGGCCGGCCTTGTCCAGGTAGAGACTGCGCTTAAAAGCGCGGCGGGCGTTATCTCGCTGAACCCGCGTGATCTTGACTGTATTCAGCCTTTTCTGGATGCCAACGCCAGGCAGGCCTCCATACTGCCCTTCACCCGGCGGCGCTCACCCTCAGGTCAGACCCGCAACGAGTCAAAACAACAGTTATCGCAAAGTCTCGGCACCGATGCGCAAGTCCCCTGGCTCATTTCCATTGCCATGATGCGTAAAGGCGACAAAGAACGCTCCTACCAGCTGCTGGCAGCCGCGCTCGCGAAGCTTACAGATCTTCACTGGCGTCTTATCGTGATCGGCGATGGCGATGCAGGCGACTCGGTCAAAAACGCGTTTGCGCCGCTTGGCGAGGACCGGGTCTATCCCGTTGGGGTGCTGGAACCCGCAGTAACTGAACAATATCTCGATGCCTCTGAACTGTTTGCGTGGCCTGCAATCAACGAAGCTTTCGGGATGGCCATGCTTGAGGCGCACCGTCACGGACTGCCGGTGGTCGCGGGATACACCGAAGGGACCGCAACCATCGTCGAAGACCAGACGACCGGATTTCTGACAGAGCCGGAAAATGTCTCCGCGTTTGCAAAGGCAGTGCGGCGTTTGATCGAGGACCGCGGTCTGCGCGACATGCTGGGAAAAAATGCGCAGGAAAAGTTTCTTGCAAACCACACGCTGGCGCATGGATCGCGGACCCTCGATGTGTTTTTGCGCTCGCTGACATAACGATGAGCGAGATTCTTTTCATCCGGCATGGTCCTACCGAGTGGAACGAAGCGGGCAGAATCCAGGGAAGAACCGATGTGCCTTTGAGTGAAGCGGGCCGTGCTGAGGTTGCATCGTGGGCGCTGCCGGCACCTTATAAGCAGTGGCGCTGCTTTTGCAGCCCCCTGGCCCGCGCCCGCGATACCGCGGATCTGCTGGGTTTAAATGCACCCGAAATCATCGACTCCCTGCAGGAGATGCAGTGGGGCGAATGGGAAGGTCACACTTTGAAAACACTGCGCGAGATCGACCCCGGGGCCTTCATCCGCAATGAAGACCGTGGCCTTGATTTTCGCCCGCCCGGTGGCGAGAGTCCGCGCGATGTGAGAACACGCCTGGAGCACTGGATCGCGACGCTCTCAGGCAATTATCTTCCCGCCGTTGCCGTCTGTCACAAAGGGTTATTGCGGGCCGCGCTCAGCCTCGCCGCCGACTGGGACATGATCGATGATCCGCCGGAAAAACTCCGTGAGTCCTGCGCCCACCTTTACCGGATCAGCGACGGTAAGCTCGCCGTCAAGCAGCTGAACATCGCCCTTAAATCTTCCTGAGGCCTGCAGATGACTTCAAAGCGCGCACCGGACCTCGGCCTTGACCTGCCCGGTACACGGCAATCGATGCCGCTGCGCTGATGGAGAGTATGGACCGGTACGGCCGGCTCACGGTGTCTCCTCAGCAAGCCACTTCTGCACCAGTTGCACATCGCCGTCGCGGTAGTTGAGCCGGCCGTAAAACCCGCGCACGGCGAGGTTGTCGTGCCGGATCAACGCCTGAATCTTGGGTACGTCCCGCGCCCGCATCCACACCTCGGCCTGCTCCATGAGCGCCCGTCCGATACCCCGGTGGCGATACCGCGAATCCACCGCGAGGTAATAGACCCAGCCGCGGTGTCCATCACACCCCATCATCACGCTGCCGCAAAGTACCTGGCGACAGACTGCGACCCGCAGTTGTGATGACGGGTTCTCAAGACATTGACGGATGTCATCGCCAGGGTCGTTCCAGGGTCGGAGCAGATCACAATCGTGCCAAAGCTGCACCAGAGACTCGTGATCCGAAGGCAGGTACGCCCTGAATTCGACCCGTGGCTCAGGCGATGGGTTCATACCAGGAGATACTCCTTGAGCGCTTTCGCTGTCTGCGCTGCACCATCGCATCGCTTGGATGCGAAGCGTTGTGGCCCGGAGTCGAGCAGAGCGTCGATCCTGGCTGCAAGCGCACCACCATCAAGATCACGTTCATCCATCACCTGCGCCCTGCCGATACCCGACAGCCGCCCGGCACGGACGGGTTGTTCGGTCTCACCCCCTTCGCCGGTAAAGGGGGACAAAAGCGCAGGAGCCCCGCTCGCTAAAAGGTCAACAACGCTGTTGTACCCGGCCTGTGACACCGATAACCGGCAATTGCCCAGCAGACCACGAAAATCCGGGCGATTCGCCTCTACGGTCAGCTGATCACCGCCGATTTGTCGGAGCCGGGCGACAAAAGCCGGCTCGGGCCGGGCCCCGGCCAGGATCCGCCAGGGTACCTCCTGGTGTCTTGAAAGCGAACCCGCTTCGGCCGCCGCAAGATAGAGAGACTCTCCCGCGCTGCCGCCGCCGGCAGAGACCAGCACCTCGGGTTCCGAGTGCAGCGGCGCCTGACCCGGCGTCTTCGTTGCGCTATCCACGAAACCCGTGTAACTGAGCAAATCTGCGATCTCGCCCGCTTGGCTGAACGAATCACCAAACGGTATAAAACGCTCCTCACCATGGATCAGCACCTTTTCATAGTACTGCCGTAACCATGCAATCGTTTCCGCCTCGCGCTCCCGGGAGCGCCGCTGAACGCTGTCACGCACCGAGCAGATGACCGGGGTCCTGGCGGTGCCGGCCGCCTCAAGCAACGGAAGCAGTTCAAAGCGAAACCGGCGCCGGCCAAAAGGAAAGAGTTCTGTAACCAGTGCCTGGGGCCGAACTTCATGAAAGATCTCAAGAAGTTTATCGGCCCGAACTTTTTGTATCTTTTCGTTGAGTGGTCCGCCGTTGCGGTCTACCACCTGCGAGAATGAAAGATCCGCACTTTTGAGCGGTTCCAGCTGATGAATCCTGAGCGCATCGTCAGAATCCAGGTCAACGGGCAGTCCGCCGCTGACGACCTCGGCGTGCAAACCCTGATCCAGGCATGCCTGCGCGATTGCCGCCGTCCGGCGAAGATGGCCGATGCCAAGCAGGTGCTGAACGTAGAACAGAATCAAAGCGCCGGCCCGGCCACGCGCCGTCAGGCGATATCCTGGCGCCTGATCTTTTGCTCTGAAAGAAGCACGCTTGTGCGCTCGCAGATGATCCCAAGGCCCGACAGGACTTTGTCTGCCCCGGCTGCAGAAGGCAGGGGCTGATGCTCCAGCCTGCGCAGGGCCTGCGCCATCGCATCAGCAGAACGATCACCATCGCCATCCAGCATCGAGGCATATCCCAGCGAGGCTGCGCGGTGGGCGCGCAGCGTCTGCTCCATACGGGGAGTGGAGCGGGGAATCAGCAGAGCCGGCTTATCCAGCGAGAGGATTTCACAGAAGGTGTTATAGCCGCCCATCGCCACGACCCCGGCCGCGCGGTTCATCAGGAGTTCCATATTGGCATTGAAGATGATGGTCTGAACGCCCTCGAGTGCGGCGGATCGAAGTTGGAACTGCTGCCTCAGCGCCTGCGACATGAAAGGGCCCAGCACAATCACCACGGGCTTTGCAGGCCTGGGCTTTTGCTCGAGCGCACTCAGCACCCAGTCGACCAGGGTCTCGCCGTCCCCGCCGCCGCCGGGTGTCACCAGAATAAATGGCTCATGCGGAAGATTCACCGGGGCTTTGGCAATCGATGGGACCGCACGCTCCAGATAACCGGTATAGACCATTCTCTTAAGGCCTGCATCACTGACCCCGAGTTCCGCCAGTGGATTACCCATGAATCTCGAGCCGAATACCCAGATCTCGTCATACCATGCCTCGAGATTTCTGGGCGTACCCCGGTGATCCCACTCTTTCTTGAGGAGCACCGGATCATCGAGAATATCGCGAAGCCCCAACACCGTCGGCACGCCTTTTGCGCGAAGCGTGTTGAGTGTTTCCGTTACTTCCCCTCGAAGCCCCAGGGGCTCTTTATCCACCATAAACAAATCTGGAGCAAATGTATTGGCAGTCTGCCGGATGATCGAGCCTCGCAGCTGCAGGGTCTGCGACAGGTCAATATGGTCTGACAGCGAGGTGTAGTCGCCGCCCCGCAGTTTCACCACGCCCGGGATCCGCACGAAATCGACGCGGCTCTTGAAGTCGAAACTGCCGATGATGGGTGACCCCGAAACGATGAGTACTTTCAGGCCCGCGAAGTGATCGACCAGGGCATGGGCAATTGTCCGGCAGCGGCGCAGGTGTCCGAGCCCGAAAGAATCGTGGCTGTAAATCAGGACACGTTTACCGTTCAGAGCATCATTCATCGGATTCATCCCCGGTTGATGCTCTCGTTGCCACCATGATCTTGCCTGCCGCGCTTGCCACCTCGACATCCTGCTGGTTGCTGCAGCTGCAGGAGAGCCCTATCACCCCGCCCTGAAACCTGGCTTTATCGGCCATGTCGGTCACTGTCCACAGGGCACGCAGCGTGTCCCCTGGCTTTACCGGTGCGAGAAAGCGGCAGCTGTGCTCAAGATAGGCAATGGCGGTTCCTGAAAAGTAGATGCCCACAGGTGCTGCAACAAACGCGCTGGTAAACGGGCCGTGCAGGATGCGCCCGCCGAAACGCGACTGGCTGGCGAAAGTTTCATCGACGTGCAGCGGGTTGAAATCACCAAACAGGCCCGCCGCCGTGACCAGATGGGTCTCGGTAATGGTGAGTACATAGTCAAACTCATCGCCCACGCTGACTTCATCGTAGGCCCTGCCCTGTGGAATCCGCACACCACTCTCCCCAACGGTATCCGTCGAACCGGATTATAAGCCGGGTATCGGGAGCGCCCCGCTACCGCGGTTCCCCGCCCACGGTGACTCCACCGGAAGTTTACCGAGATCAGTTCCGGCGTCCGGGGTTTTGATACTGTAGCGTCCCATGGAAAGTGGATTTCCAATTGCGGGCATGCGTCTGAAAGACGCCTATCCCCACCCCGTCAGCCGGGTGCAGGTGATCGAAACCCATATCGCGCGGGTGATTCTGACAGGAAGATTTGCCTACAAAATCAAGAAGGCGGTCAACTTCAGCTTCGTCGATTTCTCGACCCTGGGCAAAAGAAAATACTTCTGCGATGAACAAGCCCGTCTCAACCAGCGCCTCGGCTGCGGTCCGGGCCCACTCCGGCCTCGAACGCAAGCGCCAGCGCAGAACGCGAGACGCATCCGATGCGGACGGTGCCGTGCTCGCACTACCGTTCACTGATAACGAACCTTTGACCCCGGCCGAGCGTGAACTCAGTCTCCACTTGGGAGATCGCCCATATGAGCCAGAAGCACTCTGGCAGGATTTGAACCTCACCTGACAGAAACCGATAAAGCCGTTAGGATTGCCGTCTCACTGATCGGGAGGTGTCGCTGTGCCCATATTCGAAGCGCAGCTCGAAAAAGACCGCGCCAACTTTGAACCGCTGACACCGGTCAGTTTTCTGCGGCGGGCTGCGCAGGTGGTCCCGTCTCATACGGCCATCATCCACGGCCAGCGCCGCTACTCTTACGCACAATTTCTGGAACGCTCGTCGCGGCTCGCCAATGCGCTGGCAGCCCGGGGGATCGGTCCCGGGGACTGTGTCGCCATCATGGGAGCCAATACCCCGGAGATGCTGGAGGCGCATAACGGCGTGCCGATGCTGGGCGCGGTACTGAACTCGCTCAACATCCGGCTCGATGCCAGAACCATCGCCTTTATTCTGGAGCACGGTGAGGCAAAAGCACTCCTGACCGACCGGGCGTTCTCCGGGGTCATTCAGGAGGCACTTGCGCTCATCGAACGCGAACCGCTCGTCATTGATATTGATGACTCCGAAAGCCAGGGCGGTGAGCTCCTCGGCGAGACGGACTACGAGACCTTTATTGCGGCGGGTGCTGGCGCATTCCCCGCAGGCCAGCCCGGGGATGAATGGCAGGCGCTGTCGCTGCTGTATACCTCTGGCACCACCGGCAATCCCAAGGGCTGTGTCTACCACCACCGCGGCGCGTATCTCAACGCACTCGGCAACATGTCGACCATGGAACTTAACCGTGAATCGGTATACCTGTGGACCCTGCCGATGTTTCACTGTGACGGATGGACATTCACCTGGGCGGTGACGGCGGCCTTGGCCACCCATGTCTGCCTGCGCGCGGTGGAACCCGCCGCAGTGTTTTCGTCTATTGCAGAGAACGGCGTTAGCCATATGTGCGGTGCCCCGATTGTCATGAATATGCTGGCGAATGCCCCGCGCGAGGTCAAAACCCCTTTTCCCCAGACGGTGGAGATCGCCACGGGCGGCGCCGCTCCGCCTTCTGCCGTGATCGAGGCCATGGAGGCTGATGGGTTCCATGTCACCCATCTATACGGCCTTACCGAAACCTATGGCCCGGCAACGGTTTGTATTCCGCAGGAAGACTGGCCGGCACTGGCGCCGCAGGAGCGCTCGTCCCGGATGGCCCGCCAGGGTGTGCACTACGGCACGCTGGAAAACGCCAGCGTGAAGAATCCCGATACCATGGAAGATGTCCCGTGGGATGGGGACACCTTCGGCGAAGTGATGATCCGCGGCAACACCGTCATGAAGGGCTACCTTAAGAACGCGGATGCAACACAGGCGGCCTTTGCCGGCGGCTGGTTTCACAGCGGCGATATCGCGGTGCGCCACCCGGACGGTTATATCGAGATCAAGGACCGGTCCAAAGACATCATTATCTCCGGCGGAGAAAACATCTCGAGCCTCGAGGTTGAAGAGACGCTGTACCGCCACCCCAAAGTGCTGGAAGCCGCGGTCGTCGCAAGACCGGATGAGACCTGGGGTGAAAGTCCCTGTGCGTTCGTGACCCTGCACGAAGGAGAACAGGTGGAACCCCAGGAGCTCATGGATTTCTGCCGTGACAACATGGCGCACTACAAGGCGCCGCGCACGGTGGTCTTCGGCGAACTGCCGAAAACCTCAACGGGAAAAATTCAGAAGTTCGTTCTACGGGAAAAGGCGCAGAATCTCTAAGCCGCCTGGTAGCGCGAAGGTTTCCCCCAAACCCCGATCACCCGCCCGGGCTTACGGCATCGCCCGGCCGGATCGCTCCGCCCGCCAGAATCTCGCAGCGCAGTCCCCCTTTATGGGTCAACTGTTTAACGAGTCCTGGAATCCCGAGGCGCTTCTGCAGGTAGGCACACGGCTCGCAGAGTTTTACGCCCCGTAACTGAACCTCGCCGACCGTGAATATCCGGCCTTTGAGGGAATTGAGGCGAATTCCCCTGGTGATCACATTCCGGCGAAAGGCCGTCACCGGCAGGTCGGTGGAAAACACCTGATTGAATTCATCGATGGCTTCGGATTCGATAAGCGTCAACTGGGTTTCGGGCGATACACCGAAAGTGCAGTAACGGTCGCCTTCGAGCCCGGCCCCCGCCGTAGCCACTGCTTCGGGAACCTCGCGAATGGCTCCACCCTCAGCCGCCGAAAGGCACACAAGCACGACCTCAGCCGGGGACCGCATACCGGTCACCGCCTACAGCGGGATGTTGCCGTGTTTGCGCCAGGGATTTTCAAGATGCTTGTTGCGCAGCATCAAAAGCGATCGACAGATGCGGACACGGGTTTCACTCGGCAGAATGACGTCGTCAATGAACCCCCGATGCCCGGCGACAAAAGGATTGGCGAACTTCTGGCGGTATTCTTCCGTTCGCTGGGCGATTTTGTCCTCATCGCCAATGTCCTCGCGGAAGATGATTTCAACCGCCCCTTTGGGTCCCATGACCGCGATTTCGGCGCTCGGCCAAGCCAGGTTGACATCACCGCGCAGATGCTTGGATGCCATCACGTCATAGGCACCCCCATAGGCTTTCCGGGTAATCACGGTCACCTTGGGCACCGTACACTCGGCATAGGCATAGAGCAGTTTGGCACCGTGCCGGATGATTCCGCCGTATTCCTGCGCCGTGCCGGGCAGAAAGCCGGGTACATCGACAAATGTCACGATCGGGATCCCAAAGGCATCGCAGAACCTGACAAAGCGCGCCGCCTTGACCGACGACTGGATATCCAGGCATCCGGCAAGCACCATCGGCTGATTCGCAACCACGCCAACGGTTGACCCGCCCATCCGGCCGAAGCCGATCAGGATATTGCCGGCAAAGTCGGGTTTGAGTTCGAAAAAATCGCCGTCATCGACCACCTTGGTGATCAGTTCATGCATGTCGTAAGGCTTGTTCGGATTATCCGGCACCAGCGTGTCCAGCGAGGGCTCTGACCGGTCCACCGGATCAACCGGCTCACGCTGGGGCACGTCGTCGACATTGCTCGCCGGCAGAAAGTCGACCAAGCGGCGCAAACCCAACAGCGCATCGATATCGTTGTCGAATGCGCCGTCGGCAACCCCGGAGCGGCTTGAATGGGTGGTCGCGCCGCCGAGCTCTTCATGGGTGACCGTTTCATGCGTGACGGTCTTCACCACCTCCGGCCCGGTCACGTACATATAGGAAGTATCCCGAACCATAAAGACAAAGTCGGTAATTGCCGGCGAATACACGGCACCGCCGGCACAAGGCCCCATGATCATCGAGATCTGCGGTATCACCCCGGACGCCAGCACATTGCGCTGGAATACCTCGGCATAGCCTGCGAGCGAGTCAATTCCCTCCTGAATCCGCGCACCTCCGGAGTCGTTCAGGCCGATCACCGGCGCCCCCACCCGCATGGCGTGATCCATGACCTTGCAGATCTTCCCCGCGTGTGCCTCCGACAGCGATCCACCGAAAACGGTGAAATCCTGACTGAAGACGAACACGGTACGGCCGTTGACCGTGCCGTGTCCGGTCACCACACCATCACCGGGGACCGCTTTTTCAGCCATGTCGAAGTCGGCGCATCTATGCTCGACGAAGACGTCCCATTCTTCGAAACTGCTTTCGTCCAGCAGTACCCCAATCCGCTCGCGGGCGGTGAGTTTGCCCTTGGCGTGCTGCGCCGCAACCCGGTCCTGGCCTCCGCCCTGCCGTGCGGCTTCGCGGCGCCGCTCCAGTTCCTCGAGAATCTCACGCATCAGCTGCTGTCCTGTGGTCTCGGTATCAGGCCAAAAACCTCCCGGGCGGCCTGGAGGATCGGTGTGCCCGGGCCGAAAAAGGCGGCGACACCCAGAGCCGAAAGGCTCTCGCGATCGGCCTTGGGAACCACGCCCCCAAGCACCACCTTGATATTGCTGTCGCCGTCTTCGGCGAGTATTTCGAGGACCTTCGGCACCAGCGTGGTGTGCCCAGCCGCCTGGGAGGAGATGCCGATCACGTGCACATCGTTGTCCAGGGCCTGCTGAACCACTTCCTGAGGCGTCTGGAACAACGGCCCGATATCAACATCAAATCCCACATCGGCAAAGCCCGTTGCAATAATCCGGGCTCCGCGGTCATGGCCATCCTGTCCCAGTTTGGCAACCAGAATACGCGGCCGCCGCCCGAACTGATCCGCAAATACCGCGACATCTTTGCGCAGCGCCTGAAAAACCTCGTCCTGCTGATAAGCTTCGCCATACACGCCTGAAATCGTCCTGACCTCGGCCTGATAGCGGCCGAATACCGCTTCCAGCGCAAGCGAGATCTCGCCAACCGTTGCCCGCGCCCGTGCTGCTTCTATTGCATACTCTAGCAGGTTGGCCCCTGAACGCCCGGCGGCGTCTTTGAGCGAGTCCAAAGCCTGCTGACACTGCCGGTCATTGCGGCTCGCGCGTACCGCTTCCAGTCGACCGAGCTGTGTCTTCAGCACCTGGGAATTATCGATGCTGAGGATGTCCACTTCGGTTTCGTCAGGTGTTTCATAGCGGTTAACACCCACAACGACTTCCTCGCCGCGGTCAATGCGTGCCTGACGACGGGCAGCGGCTTCTTCGATACGCAGTTTGGGAATCCCGCTGATGACCGCCTGCGTCATGCCGCCCATGTCTTCCACTTCATCAATGAGGGATCGCGCGTGCGCCGCGAGACTGGCGGTAAGGCTCTCCACATAATAAGAGCCTCCCAGTGGATCGACCACGCGGTTAATGCCGGCCTCCTCGCGCAGGATCAACTGTGTATTGCGCGCAATATGCGCCGAAAAATCGGTCGGCAATGCCAGCGCTTCGTCAAAACTGTTGGTGTGAAGAGACTGGGTACCGCCGAACACAGCCGCCAGTGCCTCAACGGTGGTTCGGATGATGTTGTTGTAAGGATCCTCACTGGTCAGGCTGACACCGGAGGTCTGGCAATGTGTACGCAGCATCAGCGAGCGTGGATCTGATGGATTGAACTTTTCTTTGATCAGTTGTGCCCACAGAAGCCGTGCTGCCCGTAGCTTTGCAACCTCCATGAAGAAGTTCATTCCGATACCAAAGAAAAATGACAGACGGGGCGCAAACCGGTCAATCTCAAGACCGCTGGCGACTGCGGTGCGGACATATTCGATGCCGTCGGCCAGGGTATAGGCGAGTTCCTGAACCGAAGTCGCCCCCGCTTCCTGGATGTGGTACCCGGAAATCGAGATCGGGTTAAAGCGCGGCAGGTGCTCTGCCGTATAGGCAATGATGTCAGAGACAATCCGCATCGATTCGCTAGGGGGATAGATATAGGTGTTGCGGACCATGAACTCTTTCAGGATATCGTTCTGCAGCGTGCCACAGAGACTTGCCTTGCTCGCCCCCTGCTCCTCCCCCGCCACGATGAACATGGCGAGGACCGGAATCACCGCGCCGTTCATGGTCATCGAGACCGACATCTGATCCAGCGGAATGCCGTCGAAAAGAATCCGCATATCCTCCACAGAATCGATAGCGACCCCGGCCATGCCGATGTCTCCCGTTACCCGCGGATGGTCCGAGTCATAACCGCGGTGGGTGGCGAGATCAAAGGCAACGGACAGTCCGCTTTGCCCGGCGGCGAGGTTGCGCCGGTAGAAAGCGTTTGACTCCTCGGCTGTTGAGAAACCCGAGTACTGGCGAATGGTCCAGGGCCGTCCCGCATACATGGTTGCCCGCGGCCCCCGCACATAGGGCGGCAGTCCGGGCAGGCCGTCCTGGTGATCCAGGGCTTCGAGATCGTCCCGGGTGTACAGGGGTTTGATCCGGATTCCTTCAGGCGTTGCCCATTCAAGACCGTCCGGTGTGTCCCCCGCCAACTCGCGGCTCGCGAGGTCCTGCCAGGATTTCAGAGTCTGATCAACTGAATCGTTCATCGACTTCTGGTTAACGGCTTCGCGGCAGCCCGACCCCTGCGAGTGCATCCGTGATTTCATCCAGGATTGCGGGGTCGTCGATCGTAGCGGGCATCTTCCATTCCTCACCATCGGCGATCGCCCGCATCGTTCCGCGAAGCATCTTGCCGGAGCGGGTCTTCGGCAGACGCTTGACGATGAGTGCCTGCTTAAACGCCGCCACGGGGCCGATCCGTTCGCGGACCATCGTGACGACCTCTGCGCAGATCTCATCGGCCGGGCGATCACAGCCCGCGCTCAGCACCAGAAAACCCAGCGGCACCTGCCCCTTGAGATCATCCGCCACACCGGTTACCGCGCATTCGGCAACATCGGGATGATCCGCCAGGACTTCCTCCATCGCACCGGTAGAAAGACGGTGTCCCGCAACATTGATAATGTCATCGGTCCGCGACATCACGTAGACATAGCCGTCGGCATCAATGATGCCGGCATCCGACGTGTTGTAATACCCGGGAAATATGCTGAGGTAGGAGTCGAAGTGGCGCTGCCGTGCATTCCAGAGCGTCGGAAATGTCCCCGGTGGCAGCGGGAGTTTCACGGCAAGGGTTCCGATCTCTCCAGCCGGAGCGGGTTTGCCGGCCTCGTTCAGGACCTTAAGGTCCCAACCCGGCACCGGCAGTGAGGGTGACCCCTCCTTGACCGGCAGTAACTCGATGCCGACGCAGTTGGCCGCAATCGACCAGCCTGTCTCGGTCTGCCACCAGTGATCAATCACCGGGACATTAAGTTTGTCTTCAGCCCAGTGCAGGGTGTCCGGGTCGGTCCGTTCGCCGGCGAGAAACAGGTAACGCAGTGGCGAAATGTCATAGCGGCCGATGTGTTCTGCCGAGGGATCTTCCTTTTTGATTGCGCGAAAAGCCGTGGGCGCGGTAAACAGCACGCTTACCTGGTTTTCGCTGATCACACGCCAGAATGCACCGGGGTCCGGGGTACCGACAGGCTTACCCTCGTAGAGCACTGTCGCATTGCCTGCAAAAAGAGGGGCATAAACAATGTAGGAATGCCCTACCACCCATCCGACATCAGAGGCCGCCCAGAAGGTTTCCCCCGGGTCGACGCCGTAGATATTTTTCATCGTCCACTTGAGCGCAACGGCATGGCCGCCGTTATCACGCACAACCCCTTTGGGCTGTCCCGTCGTGCCGGAGGTGTACAGGATATACAGCGGATCGGTTGCCAGCACCGGCACACACTCGTGCGGGACGGCCTTGGCGGTCTCATCATGCCAGTCAAAATCCCTGCCTGAGGTCATAGACGCCTGCGCCTGGGGACGCTGAAGGACAATGCAGAAATCCGGCTTATGCCCAGCCAGCGAGATGGCCTCATCCAGCAGCGGCTTGTATTCCACAACACGGCCCGGCTCGATGCCGCACGATGCGCTGACAATCGCTTTGGGCGTCGCATCATCGAGCCGCACTGCAAGCTCGTTCGCCGCAAAGCCGCCGAAGACAACCGAGTGGACCGCCCCCAGCCGGGCACAGGCAAGCATTGCGATTACTGCCTCGGGGACCATCGGCATATAAACAATGACCCGGTCCCCCTTGCTGATGCCGCGAGCGGCCAGCACGCCGGCAAAACGTGCGACCGCGTCACGCAGTTCGCTGAAACTGAAACTCTGCCGGAACTCGGTTACCGCTGAGTCATAAATCAGCGCGGTGCGGTCACCATTGCCCTCATCGACGTGCAGGTCAAGGGCGTTGTAACAGGTATTCAGCTCCCCGCCGGTAAACCATCGGTAATACGGGGCATCCGAGTCGTCCAGCACCCGGTCCCACGGACGGGTCCAGTGAATATCTCTAGCTGCCTCGGACCAGAAACGCTCGGCATCTGCGAGAGACGTCGCAAAGACTGTCGAATGGGAAGTGCCCGATTTTGTACTCATATTGATTTCCAGAGTCTTGTTCCCGGTCGCGTGTTTGCAAGATCCGAAGCGCCCACCATGACGGACCGGCTCCAGGGGTAATGCCAACAGCCTCTCTGATACACTCCTTCTGCCAACGCTGTACCAGATTTTATCCGTCACACTTGCGCCGGCGTATAGTCCGGCTCGAGCGTAATTGTAACGGTTTGTAATTGCTTCCCAAAGGAGTATCCATGAACTACCAATTTATCCTTGCAGAAGCCCGCGAAAATGTCGGGCTCATCACACTGAACCGGCCTGACGCCCTGAACGCACTCTCTGATGATCTTATGGACGAAGTGGGCCAGGCGCTTGGCGGATTTGAGGCGGATGATGCTATCGGTGCGATAGTCATCACCGGTAGTGAAAAGGCCTTTGCAGCAGGCGCCGACATTAAAGGCATGAAGGACCGCTCCTACATCGACGTGTATCTCGGTAACTTCATCGGCCGTAACTGGGAGCAGGTCACGCAGTGCCGCAAGCCTGTGATCGCGGCAGTAGCCGGTTACGCTTTGGGCGGCGGCTGCGAGCTCGCCATGATGTGCGACTTCATTCTTGCTGCGGATAACGCCCGGTTCGGCCAGCCCGAAATCAAGCTCGGCATCATCCCCGGCGCCGGAGGGACGCAGCGCCTGACCCGGTTCGTGGGCAAATCCAAGGCCATGGAGATGTGTCTGACCGGCCGTATGATGGACGCCGACGAAGCTGAGCGCAGCGGGCTTGTCAGTCGAGTGGTTCCCACCGCAGAACTTCTGGATGAAGCATTGAAAACTGCATCCGCAATTGCGGCCATGTCGCGGCCATCGGTATTCATGGCGAAAACCGCGGTCAACAAAGCTTATGAAACAACCCTCGCCGAGGGCGTTGCGGCAGAGCGGGTCATGTTCCAGTCGCTGTTCGCCACTGACGACCAGAAAGAAGGTATGGCCGCGTTTGCCGAGAAGCGGCCTGCCGAATTCAAGAACCGCTAGGTTATCGGCGTGCAGGTCAACGGCAATCACTTCCGGTCGATCTGGCTGGCCGACGATGAACCCCGGGTTCTCGTTATCGACCAGACCCTGCTGCCGTTCGCCTTTGAAATCCAGCCCCTGAGCACTGTCAGCGAGGCCGCGCTCGCTATCCGGAACATGGTTGTGCGCGGTGCGCCCCTCATTGGCGCCACCGCCGCCTGCGGGCTTTATCTCGCAGCCGAAACTGATGCCCTTGAGGCCAACCTTCGTAAGGCCTGTCAGGAACTGCTGTCGTCCCGGCCGACGGCTGTGAATCTGCGCTGGGCGCTGGATCGGATGCTGCCGCTCCTTCTGGCCGAACCTGAAGCGGCCCGCAGCAGTCTCGCCCGGAAACTCGCTCAGAGAATCTGCGATGAGGATGTTGCCACCAACAGCGCGATCGGCGACCACGGACTGGAACTGATATCCAAAGCCGCAAAGTCGTCCCCGGGCCGTGCCGTCAATGTCCTGACCCACTGTAATGCCGGCTGGCTGGCGACGGTCGACTGGGGTACCGCGCTCGCACCGATCTTTAAGGCCCACGATGCGGGAATCCCGGTTCATGTCTGGGTGGACGAAACCCGTCCGCGTAACCAGGGCGCCTCTCTGACCGCCTGGGAACTGGGGGCGCACGGGGTCGCACATACGGTAATTGCAGATAACGCCGGGGGTCACCTGATGCAGCAGGGAGAAGTAGACCTTTGCATTGTCGGCTCCGACCGGACAACCCGGACCGGCGATGTCTGCAACAAGATCGGCACCTATTTAAAAGCGCTTGCAGCCCATGACAACGGCATCCCCTTCTATGCCGCGCTGCCGTCGTCAACCATCGACTGGACCATCCGGGATGGCATCCGTGACATCCCAATCGAGGAGCGGCCAGCGGAGGAAGTCAGTCACATCAACGGGCGCGATAACGCAGCAGGCACGCTTGTCCGCGTTCGCGTGATTCCGGACGGGAGCTCAGCTGCCAACCCTGCTTTTGACGTGACGCCACGAAGGTTTGTCGACGGCATCATTACCGAACGAGGCGTTGCGAAGGCCTCTGAAGAACATCTCACCACCCTCTTTCCACAGGAAGCAGCAGGTCAACCGTTATAATCCCCGGCTGATCTTTTTGATACCGACTTGTCTGATTTGCCGCTTTCCGTGAAGCATTTCCTTCAGACCCGGCGTACTGCCTTGCCGCGGCTCGCGGGTGCAGCGCTGCTCGGGCTGTTGCTTGCACTGCCCGGGCTGTTGCTTGCACTGCCCGGCGCCGGTGTCAGCGCGGTCTCACAGGATGTGCCCGCCCTGGCTGCTGAGCCGCACCACGACCAAACGCTTAAGCTCGTCAACTACTTCGTTGAGCGCTACCACTACCGCAAGACCAGGCTTGATGATCCCCTGTCGTCGCAGATTCTGGACCGTTACCTTGATACCCTGGATGCCAATCGCAGTTACTTTCTCGCCAGTGACATTGAATCCTTCGAGCCCTTTCGCTACGAACTTGATGACTACCTGGGCGCCCACGACACCGACCCGTTATTTACGATCTTCAACAGCTATCGCACGCGCGTGCTTGACAGGATCGACTATGCCCTGGGCCTTCTGGACCAGCCTTTTGATTTTTCAGTTGATGAGGTTTACCCGTTCGACCGCACCGAGGCACCCTGGGCCATCGATAGCGCTGACATCAACGACCTGTGGCGACGCCGGGTAAAGAATGACTACCTCGTTCTCAAGCTTGAAGGCAAAGCGCCTCAGGAGATCATCAAGACGCTCCGGCAACGGTACCAGCAGCAGAAGCGGCGCGTCCTGCAAATATCCAGTCAGGATGTATTCCAGACCCTGGTGAATGCGTACATGTCGGCAATCGAGCCGCATACCGGTTACTTCTCACCCCGGGCGACCGAAAACTTCAAGATCCGGATGAGCCTGTCGCTTGAGGGCATTGGCGCCGTTCTGCAGACACAAAACGAATTCACCGTGATCCTGCGTGTGGTTCCGGGCGGCCCCGCGGAACTTGAGGGCAGTCTTCGTTCCGGCGACCGGATTGTGGGTGTTGGCCAGGGAGATACCGATCCTGTTGTCGATGTGATCGGGTGGCGCCTTGATGATGTCGTGGACCTTATCCGCGGTCCGAAGGGGTCCGTTGTCCGTCTGCAGATCCGGCCTGACCCAAAGACCGGCAATACCGAGTCGCGGATACTGGCATTAACCCGGGACGAGATAAAACTCGAAGAGCAGGCCGCGCAAAGCAGCCTGCTGGAAGTTCGGGGCGCCGAGAATGTCCGAAGAATCGGCGTGATCGATATTCCGACCTTCTATGTGGATTTTGATGCGCGGGCGCGCGGCGACAGCGACTACCGCAGCACCACCCGCGATGTGCGCCGGCTCATCGGCGAACTTGAAAGCGAAGGCATGGACGGGCTGATCATTGACCTTCGGGGTAATGGCGGCGGCGCCCTCGCGGAAGCGACCGCCCTCACCGGGCTGTTTATTGCTTCGGGGCCGGTCGTTCAGGTGCGTGATGCGCGCGGGCGGACCCGGGTTAACCGTGACCCGAGCGGCGACATCGCCTACTCCGGGCCGCTTGCGGTCATTGTCGACCGCGACAGCGCCTCGGCCTCAGAGATATTCTCCGGCGCGATTCAGGACTACCAGCGCGGGCTCATTATTGGAGAGTCCACTTACGGCAAAGGAACCGTCCAGAACCTGATTGATCTTGATCGATATTCCCAGGATCCGGAGCAGCCACTCGGGCAACTGAAACTCACCATTGCCCAGTTCTTCCGCGTCAGCGGGGCCAGCACGCAACATCGAGGCGTCGTCCCGGACATTGTGCTTCCGGGTCGCGGCGCCGATCTACCCTATGGAGAGAAGGCGCTGGAGAATGCTCTGCCCTTTGCGCAAATCGATTCCACGGCCTTCTCGAGTTACTCGGTTGAAAACCCGGGATATGACCTCGATCAACTGCGGGAACTGCACAGCCAGCGCATCCGTAGCGACCCTGATTTCGCTTATCTCGCCGGGCTTCGGGAGATTGATATTCCCCTGGCACAGGCCATAGAGATTTCTCTTATGGAAAGCCAGCGACAGAAGGATCGCGACCAGAGAGAAAACGAACAGCAGCGCATCTTAGACACGCTCAAGCAGGCGCACGGATACGATGGCGACTCAGAGGATGCGTCTCAGGAACTGCCCAGGGATGCTGTTCTGCTCGAATCCGCGCGCGTGCTCGCCGATATGAGTTTTGGCGCATTCGGTGGACGCCTGGTTGTCCAAAGGGTGGCTCCGAAGGTCTCTCCCCTTAGCGATGCAGATGCTGATACCACTTCCGCCGGCCAGTAGGCGCAACCTTAAGCGTAAGGCACGATGAACTTCTCAGCATTCGGAAATTTCCTGACCTCCGGCTCGGGGATTCTGACGCTCATGGAAGATATCGACAGCGCCCTCACGGGATCGGCAGAGATGCGGCTTCTGGGAGGCGGTAATCCTGCACGGATACCCCAAGTGCAGAGCGCGTTCCGTGACGCCATGACGGAACTGCTCGCCGATGGCGAACGGTTTGAGCGCCTGAGCGGGGACTACGACGGCGCAAGAGGTAATGCCCGGTTCATTGATGCGCTTGCGGCGCTGCTGCGTTCACGGTGCGGATGGCCTGTGGGGCCTCAGAACATCGCCGTCACCAACGGCAGTCAAAGTTCATTTTACGTGCTGTTTCATCTTTTTGCCGGCGAATTCAGCCAGGGAAAAAAGCGGAAAATTCTTCTGCCGCTCGCACCGGAATACATTGGTTATGCCGATGTCGGTATGGGTGCAGAGCTGTTCCATACCTACCGGCCAACAATAGAACTTCGCGGTGAGCGCGAGTTCAAGTACCACGTCGACTTTGACCACCTGGATATTTCGGATGAGATCGGCGCCATTGCGGTTTCCCGCCCGACCAACCCCACCGGTAATGTATTGACCGAAACCGAAGTCGCTCACCTTCGGGAACTGGCTGCCCGGCACGGGATTCCATTTATCCTCGACTCTGCCTACGGCGGACCCTTTCCCAATATCATCTTTCCCCCGGTCGATAGCCTCTGGGATGAGAACACCATCGCGTGCCTCAGTCTTTCCAAGCTCGGGCTGCCGGGTTTGCGCACGGGGATCATCGTGGCGGACGAAAAAGTCATCCGCGCGGTAACCGCTGCCAACGCAATCATGTCGCTCGCACCGGGCAGCGCCGGGCCAGGACTTGTCTGCGCCATGGTGGAAAACGGCAGCATCCTGGATCTGTCGGATCGTGTGATCCGGCCCTATTATCAGGAGAAGGTAAAGCGGGCGGTCTCCTGGGTGACATCGGCCATGGGAGACCTCCCCTGCCGGGTGCACACACCCGAGGGCGCGATCTTCCTCTGGTTATGGTTTGCAGGGTTACCCATCACCAGCGAGGCGTTATACCAGCGCCTTAAACAAAGAGATGTACTGGTCATTGCCGGAGAGCACTTTTTTCCAGGACTGGATGAACCCTGGCCACACCGTCATGAATGCATCCGGATTTCCTACGCGCAGGACGCCGAATCGGTTCAGGCGGGTATAGGGATCATCGGTGAGGAAGTTGCGCGTGCATACCATGAAGGCGCGGCAAAGTCCGCCTGAATTTCTCAGATTTTTTCATTCCGTCAGACCCCGGTAGGTCTGCCAGATCAGACGAAAGACGGCGGAAAGCGCTTTCGCTCCTGTATCGATCCACTGATCGATATCGGCCGGGTCGAACCAGTCACCCCCGGACATCTCCTCGAGATTGGGCCTTAAGGTCTTGGCGGTATCTACCCGGTAGACCCAGGCGAACTCCATACCGGTGACATTCGATGCTTCGAGTTTGAACAGACGTTGCGGTACCCGGTCGAGTGACAGGCCGACTTCCTCTTCGACTTCGCGGACACAGCAGTCATCGTAGCTTTCACCGGCGTCCACGTGCCCGGCAACTGAAGAATCCCACATGCCGGGATGCTCCTTTTTATGCAGGCCCCGCTGTTGAAGAAATAATTGTCCCCGCGGATTGAAGACCAGCACATGCACAGCACGGTGGCGCAGCCCCTTAAGATGAATTTCGTCTCGTCTTTGCTCTCCGATCACCGCGTCCGATGCATCCACCACCGAAAGGATTTCTGCATCTTCAGGAGGGCGGCTCAAGGCGCTGAGTCCGAATCACTCGAGATTTCGCGACGGGGTTGCCCTGCGCGCTGCGATTGCTGCCAGACGGAGTCGATCCACACTGGAGCTTCCGAGGGCGGCAAAGTCGGTGTTCCGGCAATCAAGTCTGCAGCGCGCTCGGCGGCCATGATGGTTGGCGCGTTGAGGTTGCCGTTGGTAATGGTCGGGAAAATCGAGGAATCCACCACACGTAATTGTGCGATGCCCCGTACCCGGCAACTCGAATCAAGTACTGCACCGGGGTCATCATCGGCGCCCATTTTGCAGGTGCATGAAGGATGGTAGGCGCTCTCGACGTTCTGCCTGACCCACGCATCAATCTCGTCGTCCGTTTGCAGCGCCGATCCGGGCGCGATCTCCTCACCACGGAACCTGTCCATCGCCGGCTGTCCGAGAATCTCCCGGGTAAGGTGGATGCAGGCGCGCCAGTCGCTAATGTCTTTTTCAGCGGTCAGATAGTTAAACAGCACCCGGGGGTGCCGAAAGGCATCGTCAGACCGCACCGATACCGACCCCCGGCTCGCGGGCTTGTTAGGGCCTACATGCACCTGGAACCCGTGCCCGTCGAAAGCAGCGCGACCATCGTAGCGCATGGCCCCGGGCAGAAAGTGATACTGGATGTCTGGAGACTTGACCCCGGCTGAAGACCGGATAAATCCACAGGACTCAAAGTGATTGGTCGCGCCCAGCCCGGATTTGAACAACAGCCACTGAAGGCCAATCATGCCTTTGCTGAACATGCCCAACCGGGAGTTGAGCGATATCGGCTCCAGACAGCGGTGCTGAAAATAGACCTCAAGATGGTCCTGCAGGTTCTGCCCGACACCCTCAAGAGAATGCGCAACCGGGATACGGGCGGCTTCGAGCACCCTTGCGGGACCGATTCCCGATCGTTGCAGCAAAGCGGGCGAAGCAATAGACCCCGCTGAAAGAATCACCTCAGCCCGGGCATAGACCTCAAAAACATTACCGTCTTTTTCGTAGGCAATCCCAATCGCCCGGTCCCCCTCGAGCAGCACTTTTGTTGCCAGCGTGCCGCTGATCACCCTGAGATTCTTTCGTTGGCGGATCGGTCTCAGGTAGGCATGACTGGTTGACGCGCGGCGCCCGTTATCAACGGTCATGTGCATCTGGCCGAAGCCCTCCTGCTGATAACCGTTGTAGTCTTCGGTAGCGGGGTAGCCGGCCTCGATTCCGGCATCAATAAAGGCGCGGTATAAGGGATTGAGCTTCATGTCATTGCCGGCACATACGCTGAGCGGTCCATTGGCGCCACGATACTGGTCCGCTCCGCGGTACCAGGTCTCGGCACGCTGGTAATAAGGAAGGCACGAGGCGTAGTTCCAGCCGGCCGCGCCGTCCGACTCCCACTGATTGATGTCTTCGGCATGCCCCCGGACATACACCATGCCGTTGATCGACGATGACCCGCCGAGGCCCAGCCCTCGTGGGCAGTCCAGCACCCGGCCGTCAAGACCGGGTTCCGCCTCGCTCTGAAATCCCCAGTTGAAGCGGCGCGTGTTCATCGGCATGGACAGTGCCGATGGCATCTGGACGATGATGCTGCGGTCACTACCCCCCGCCTCAAGCAGGATGACGTTCGCATCCGGGTCCTCACTGAGACGCGCCGCCAGCACGCATCCGGCGGAACCGGCGCCCACGATCAGATAGTCACAATCACGCATATAAAACGTTCTTCAATCCTGTGCCGCCGAGGGCCTGCCGACACAAATCATTGGGGTCCAGCGCTCAACAGATCGCTTTTATGGTTCCGATTATTTCACGTTTTTATGAATCCCTGCTTAGCCCCGAATATCCCGCATGAGTGCAATCGAAAAATCCTGCGCACGATCCTTTTTTGCGCTAAATTGCCTGCGCTATGAAACCACCCCGTCTTCAGGTTGCGGATACTGAGGTACCCGCACGTTGTGTTGTGTTCGACAAGGACGGGACGCTGATTGATTTTCATGCGGTCTGGGGGCCAAGGCTCGTGCTGGGCGCCAAGACACTGGCAGCCAAGACAGGTCTTGGCGATGGCTTTGTTAACCATCTCTACCGGGCGTCGGGCTATAACGCCGACACCGGCGGGACCCTCGGCCAGGGGCCTCTTGCTACTGCGCCGCTGCATCAATTCACTGTGATTGTGGCCAGCGTTCTTTTTCAGCACGGACTCACCTGGGACCGGGCTCTTGCATTGAGTGAAGATCATATGGGATCAGCGATGACGGCCACACCAACGGCTCAGGAGATCATCCCCCGGGGGACAATTGGGGAATCACTGAAACGTCTCGTCGATGCTGAAATTCCGGCAGTCATCGCAACGACCGATAACCGCCTTGCTACCGAGATCATGCTGCATGAACTGGGGCTTGAACCCTTCTTTGCTGACGTCAGGTGCGGCGACGATGACGGTCCGGTAAAGCCCGATATCGCCGTGCTGGCCCAGATTGCGCACTCGCAAGAGCTTGACGTTTCCGAACTTGTCATGGTGGGCGACACCGTCAGCGACCTGACGATGGCCCGCAAGGCCGGAGCCGGTCTTTGCGTCGGTATAACCGGCGGTGCGGGAAGCCCCGCGGAGTTGCAGGCGCATGCTGACGTCCTGATCGGCGATATCAGTGAGATCCGCCCTGTTCCCAGCGGGTGATGAGGAACTCGTCAGTCCGGCTGACGCAAAAAATGCTCCTGAGTGGCCGACTCAATCGTGCCCGAACGCGCAGCACGGACACTTTGAATTGCAGCATCGGCATCCTGTCCGGACATCATCAGCAAGCGCGCAGCCACCGTCCCGGTCCGTCCTAAACCCGCGGCGCAGTGCAGCAGGATCCGTTCACCCCTGCACACAGATGAGAACCACTGCGCCAATGGCGAATTCTCTTGAACTGCATCAGACGGCGCACCGAGATCCCTGACGGGGTGATGCTGCCATTGGAACTGCTTCTTGAACTCCTCCGGTAATTGCCCAACACCCAGAAATTCGAACTCATGCAGCTCGACGAGGGAAACGATGAGATCCGGCTGCCAGTCGCTGACCATCGCAAGATCTTCAGCGAGATCCCTTTGACGATGCGCACCATCGCTGAACTGCTCGAGCCGGCCTGGGCAGCAGCACATACCTACGGCGCCCCCGTTATCGCCGATCGTGACGGTGTTTATCTCAAGCGGGGCGCCGGGGGATTGCACGGGCGATCCCTTTTACCAGGATCCCGTGTTCGGCATCGACAGCCAGGGTTCGGCGGGCGCCAGCGACTCACCCTTTTGCAACAGTTCGATGGAGATACCATCGGGTGACCTGATGAAGGCCATCCGTCCGTCCCGGGGTGGGCGGTTGATCGTGACGCCCTGGTCCAGCAGACGCTGGCAAAGGCCATAGATATCTTCTACCTGATAGGCGAGATGACCGAAATTGCGCCCTCCGGGGTAATCCTCCGGGTCCCAGTTGTATGTCAGTTCGACCTGGGCTGACTCGTCGCCCGGCGCTGCAAGAAACACATTGGTAAAACGACCCTTCGGCTCATCATACCGGCGCAGTTCAACCAGACCCAGTTTCGTGCAATAAAAGTCCAGCGATCCTTCGAGGTCACTGACCCGCACCATGGTGTGAAGATATTTCATTTTGTTGATCTATTTCGCGACAGATACCCGCCATGCCTGGGTACGGGACTCGACACCCCGGCTCAAAAGATAGTGCAGAATTTTCACCCCCGCCGCAGTGTAAAAGATCATCATCCCCATCGCTGCCGCCGGGGCGATGTCGCCCGCATCATCCATGTTGAGTACCGCAACAGAAGCCAGAGTGGTATGCGGAGAGTATAAAAATACCACCGCCGACACCGTGGTCATCGCGTTTACGAAAAGATAGATGCTGATATCGAGAATTGCAGGGGTACACACGGGCACTGTGACCCTGAGAAATGTGCGGTAAAAAGGCTGCTTCAGCGAAGCGGCAACGGACTCGAACTGGGCATCCATCTGCTTGAGGGCGGTAGTCGCTGTGAGGTGACTCACCGTGTAGAAGTGGGTAATGGTGCTGATTACCAGTATCGCCATCGTGTGATAGAGGAAGTTCAGCGGATTCGACGGCGAGTTGAAGAAAAAGATGTAGGCAAGACCCAGCACCAGTCCGGGTATTGCCATGGGCAGCATCGCCAGGAGCTGGAACGTCCCACGGATCGGGCCCAGTCCCTGACCTTTCTCAACGAGATAAGCACCCGAGAACACCAAAATGGTGCCGAATACCGCAGTGTAGGAAGCCATCTCGATAGAGTTGAAGTAACTGGCCCAACCCCCGCCGTCCATGAGATCGAACTGGTAATTACTCAAGCCCAGACTCAGGTTGTAGGGGTAGAATTTCACCAGTGCCGCAAACTGGCAGACGCCGAGAATCCCGACGATAAAAATGCTGACGACGATCGAATACACCAGCATGAGGTTATCGAACTTTTTGTCGGGGGAAGGCTCCAGGGGAACCGCGCGCGCTGAAAGCAGTGCTATCTGCTTCTTCTGAACGATACGGTCCACCACGAAGGCAAGGCCCGCGGGGATCAGAAGCACCACCGAAACGACTGCCCCCATCTCGAAGTTCTGCTGACCGATTACCTGTTTATAGATATCGGTTGCGAGCACATTGAAATCCCCACCGATCACCTTCGGCGCGCCAAAATCGGTGACGGACAGGGTGAACACCACAAATGCAGCGCTGATCAGTCCATACCGCACGCCAGGCAGCGTCACCGTAAAAAATATCCGGGCACTTCCCGCACGAAGTGCGGTCGCCGCTTCATAGAGTCTGGCATCGGCGATCGACAGCGCAGTGATGATGATAATCAGCGCATGCGGCAGCGTAAAAAAGACCTCTGCAATGACGATACCGATGGGTCCGTAAATATCATGACCGAACAGCAGTTCGTTAATCAGTCCCTGCCGGCCGAAAAGATAGATCAGCGCGATACCCGGCAGGAGCGAGGGAACCAGAATCGGGATCATCGCAACGGTTTTGAACACCGCCTTGCCTGGCATCCTGCTACGGGTCAGCGCATAGGCAAGGACGAAAGCGATCGTGACCGTAATGGAGGTGGTAACAAACCCGATAAAAAGGCTGTTCTGGATCGAATACACCAGAGATGGTGTATTGAAATACGCTAGGTAATTCTCAAGCCCGACGAACCCGCCCTTGGAGTCCAACGTGCTCTTGGAGAGCATTGCGTACAGTGGAAACGCCAATGCAACAATGAGGTAAACACCAATGACCAGGACAAACAGCCGCATCGCGCGGTCATCGGAACTCGATTTCCTGCGCAACATTGGCCCAGTTGTGCTGATCGCAACGCCCTTGGCGGTCATCAAGAGTCCAGGGAATAGAGCCTGATCTTCTCGGCTGGAAGCGTCACCGAGACCGATGCGCCCGGTTCCAGCGAAAGTCGGTGGGCTTCGCCTGTTGAGACATCGGCCTGAAGCCGGGTCTTCCATAGCTCAAGATTCAGCGTAACCCGGACAAAAGCACCGAGGTATTCGAGCGATTCGACCACTCCGAGCGTCTCGTTATTACTCCCCGACTCATCACCGAGGTGCAACTCGACATCCTCAGGCCTGATAGCCAACCGGACCGGCCTCCCCTCGCTCATGTTTTCTGTATCGACATCAAGCGGGACACCTTCACAGGCACATTGGCCGGCTGACGCTGTCCTGGCGCTGATGAAATTCATTGTGCCGATAAACTCCGCGACAAACTCAGAAGCGGGGCTCGCGTAAATCTCCTCCGGTGTGCCGATCTGTTCGATCACCCCGTGGTTCATCACCACAATCCGATCGGCCATCGTCAGCGCTTCTTCCTGATCGTGGGTGACCATGATGGTTGTGACAGCCAGGCGTCTCTGCAGCCCTTTGATTTCCATCCTCAGGTGCGCCCGCACTTTGGCGTCAAGAGCCGACAACGGTTCGTCCAGAAGCAGCAGCCCCGGTGCGGTCGCCAGTGCCCGCGCCAACGCAACCCGCTGCTGCTGCCCGCCGGACAACTGGGCCGGATATTTCTTTGTCTGATCAGATAAATCCACCAGCATCAGCAGTTCTTCGACGCGCCTGCTGACTTCATTGCGGCGGGAGCGCCGGCTCTCGAGACCATAGGCCACGTTTTTTTCTACCGTGAGGTTGGGAAACAGCGCATAGGACTGAAACACAATCCCAAAGTCACGCTCCGATGGAGGCAGCACGGAGATATCGGCGCCCGCCTGGGCAATGCTTCCCTGGGACTGGATATCAAGCCCGGCGATAGCCCTTAACAGGGTCGTTTTCCCGCAGCCGGAGGGACCCAGGAAACAGACAAACTCACCCTCGAAGACCTCAAGAGAGATATCCCGCAGTGCCGTGAACTGACCGAAATTCTTGGTCAGGTTCTCGATTTTCAGGAATGCTTCGCTCATTGTCGTTGGAATCCGCACGGACTGACCGAAGCCCCGCCGACCACCGGGGCCAGGGCAATCACAAAAAGAAACGGCCGATCACTGGCTGAACAGCGACCGGCCGTCGATCAGTCGATAATCTGACTCAGCTCTTCGGTTCCGATTTTGAATCGTAACGCTTCTGCCATTCGGCAAGGATACGTTTGCGGTTCTGTGCCGCCCACTCGAAGTTGTTATCGATCATGGCCTGCGGAATATTGTCCGGGAAATGTTCGACCGGTTTTGCAAGCCGCTGAATGCCGATCACTGCGTAGCCCTCGTTGTACATCTTGTTGGCTTTCTCAGTGACAGACCAATCCACCAGCGTTTTAGCAGCATCCAGTTTCTTGGTCCCGTTGACAATCGCGGTCGCTTCCATATCCCAGCCAATACCCTCGCTTGGAATAATGATCTCTAACGGAGCACCCGCCGCTTTGGACTTTGCGCCCCGGAAGGCAAAAGATACGCCGATCGCGACCTCTCCCCGGGCAGCCTGTTTGCAGGGTTTGGAGCCCGAATGCGTATAGTGATCGATATTCTGGTGGAGCTGGTCCATAAACGCCCAGCCACCTTCTTCGCCGAACATCTGTAGCCAGCTGGATACATCCAGAAAGCCGGTCCCCGACGAATTGGGGTTCGGCATGGCGACGTGGCCTTTATACGCCGGGTTGGTCAGATCCTTCCAGGAAGACGGCATGGGCAGATTATGTTTTTCCGACTCCACAGTGTTCACACAGACTGCGGCAACCCATGCATCCATACCGGTCCACGTCGGTGGATCGGACTTATCCCGGAACTTCGAATCAAGACCGTCCAGACCTTTGGGGGTGTACGGCTGCAGCATGCCTTCGCCTTTCATCAATAACAGGCTCGTGGCCGCCAGTCCCCAGATGACATCTGCCCGTGGATTCTCTTTTTCCGCAAGCAGCTTCGCTGTCACGATGCCGGTCGAATCACGCACCCAATTGATCTTGATATCGGGATGATCCTCGTTAAATCGTGCCGCGTATTTCTTGAGATCTTCGGCCTCGACCGCCGTATAGACGGTGAGGTCGGTTGCAGCAAAGGCGGTATAGCTGAGCCCTAGCGCCAACGCTGGCACCACACCCCAACGACTCCTAAACAAAATCTTTTTCATCTGTTCCTCCTATTGATGGTCTTGACATATTGCAGGTTCTGCACCCTGACACATATTATTATCATCATATTTCACGAATATGACACACCGTCGCATCATCTTAGTGCTTTTGACTGCCAGGAACAACAGCCCCTGTACCCTGCAATAGCCGACGGCAATTGGCCGCGCGGATATCAGCGGCTGAGGCTTATCTGCTGCTTCTCACGGTATCGATCCAAAGCGAGTTGAATCAGCTGGTCAATCAACGTGGGGTATTCGATACCGCTTGCCTGCCAGAGCCTTGGATACATGCTGATGGGGGTAAAGCCCGGCATCGTGTTTATCTCGTTGAGGAACACCTCACCGGAAGGGGGCAGCAGAAAATCGACCCGTGCGAGTCCGGCACCATCAATTGCACGGAATGCTTCCAGAGACATCTCCTGGATGCTGGCCTTTAGTGACTGCGAAAGATCCGCAGGCACGATCAACTGCGAGTGGTCATCGATGTACTTGGTGGTGTAGTCGTAAAACTCTGCCCCAGGGATGATCTCGCCAATCACGGAGGCTTTCGGATCATCGTTGCCGAGCACCGCGCATTCAAGTTCCCGAGCCTGCTCTACTGAGGATTCGATCATCATCTTGATGTCGTAACCGGCCGCAATATCCAAGGCGGTCTGCAGAGACTCAGCATTATGGACCTTGGAAATTCCGATACTGGAGCCGAGATTGACCGGCTTGACGAACATCGGATAACAAAGCGCGCTTTCAATCCGGCTCATTATCAATGTCCGGTCGACGTTCCAGGCGCTGCGCCTAACGACAAGGTACTCTGCCTGTTTCAAACCGGCGTTGGCAAAAACAGCCCGCGCCAGCTCTTTATCCATACCGACTGCAGATGCCGCAACGCCGGCCCCCACATAGGCGGCATCCGCAAGCTCGAGCAAACCCTGTACACAGCCATCCTCACCGTGCGGTCCATGTAAAAGGGGGAATACCACATCAAACCTGCCTTCTCCCGCTTGAGTCCCATCCAGGGCTGTCAGGTCCCGCTGACCGGCGCCCAACTGCACGGGCACGCCGCTACCCTCTATAACTTCGTCCTGTTCCAGCAACCGACGCTCACCGTCCTCGAGAACCCACTGTCCTGACCGTGAGATACCCGCGAGGACCACCTCGTAGCGGGAGGCGTCAATCGCCGCGTAAACGGATCTCGCCGAGATGACAGAAATCTCGTGCTCGGCAGACTGTCCACCGAATACCAGCAGGACTCGGGTTTTGCTCATTTGCGTTCTATGGCTTCGCGCATGTGTAGGCCAGATTCAGGCAAGCGCATCGTTAGCGTGTTGTGAGATGTAATCTTCGACATAGCCGGAAAAAACTTGCCCGGCTGCACGGGTGACATCGCCGCCACCGACAGGAAACTCAAGCCGTTCCCCGTCAAGCAGCGTCAGCGATACACACGGCATGACCTCGCGGGTTGCGCTCGTAATAAAGCACTCGGTCGCATCGAGCAGTTCATTGACATGAACATCTTCTTCGAAACTTTGCATCCCGGCGGCCTTGAGCGCTCGATGGACATGTTTTTTGGTCAGCCCTTTGAGGTTTCCGGAACCTGGGGTGACGAGCCTCCCCCGGATCAGAAACCAGACGTTACTGTTGGCCGCCTCGGTTACAAAGCCGTCACGATTGAGCATGACACAATCATCTGCACCCGCTTCTTTGGCTTCGGTGAGTCCCATAATGTTGTTCAGGTAGTTGCCACCCTTGATATTCGGGTCAAGTGCGTTAACCGGGTTGCGGCGAACGTTGGGAATCGCCATGTTGACGCCGCGCTCATAGAAAATCGGGTCCCAGGACGGCAAGGCTTTGACGATGATGACGTATCGGGTTTCCAGACCGGGATCAGGATACAGGTCTACGACCCCTTCCCCGCGCGTTATCTGATAACGCACATAGCCGTCTGACTCCCGGGACACGCCCGCCTCTATCGCCGTTCGGCGAATCTCTTCCAGAAGCTGCCCGCGCGTCTGGCTGATCCGCATCTGAATCAGCTGCGCAGAGTTTTCCAGCCGCTCGAAATGTTCTTCCAGAAAAAGCGGTACCGAGCGATAGGTACGAAACACTTCATAGACCGAGTCACCGTAAAGAAAGCCACGGTCCAGAACCGGTATGGAAGCCTTCGCAGCTTCGGTAATGGTTCCATCGACATTGACAGTTGACGCTATCATTAAACGACGCTCTCCCTATGCTGAATAAGTAAACACAAAAATCGGCTAAAACGTCATCCTGGACTAGGCGATTCTGAGCGAACACCATTATGATACCGCCCTTTTACCAAGCGCCTGCACACTCCCTGGTCAAGGCGTTCACACCCCGGACTGCGATATCCCACCCAACGCGGCTGCACCTTCCAGAAACCGGTCGGAATTCAGACACCCGATAGCAACTTAAGGCTATGCAGATCTCAACAATGCTCAAGGAGGGTCACCTCGGCCTCGCGAGGTCCGCGTGCCTTGTGGGGGGCGCCGTTTGGGGAGGCTACTGGATTCCACTCCGAGGTCTTGACGCTTCGGGGTTTTCAGGTGTCCTCGCGGCTGGGGTTATTCATGTGATTCCGGCGCTGATGCTCCTGCCGTTGATGCTGATAAGGCATAAAAGTCTTCGGCAAGGGGGGATTGGGCTGCAGGCGACGGGTGCGGCCATGGGGCTTGCGATCCTGCTTTACTCCACAGCGTTTCTCTACACCGACGTGGTCCGCGCCATCCTGCTGTACTACCTCACTCCTGTCTGGGGCACGCTCTTCGCGAGACTCTGGCTGGCCGAAAAAATCACCCTGGACCGGGTTTTCGGGATTGCGCTCGGTATAGCCGGGATGCTGATCATTTTCAACATAGACCAGGGACTGCCGCTGCCCAGAAACCTTGGCGACTGGATGGCGCTCGGCTCAGGAATTATCTGGGCCCTCGCGGCGACCTTGACACGCCGATACCCGGACCAACCCGCTGTAGATGTTGTTTCATCGTGGTTCGTTTGGGCCAGCGGACTGGCAATCCTGGTTATGTTCTTCCTGCAGGGCACTGTAAGCATTCCGCCGCCTGTTGCGTTCAGTTCAGTACTGCCGTGGCTTGCACCCCTGAGTCTTCTGCTTGTACTGCCGGTTTATCTTGCCATTACCTGGGGTCTGCCGCAGCTTAATCCCGGCACCTCCGGCCTGCTGTTCATGACCGAGATCAGTGTCGGTACGCTCACCGCTGCGTGGCTTACCAGCGAGATCATCGGCCCGCGTGAAATCATCGGCATCATATTGATTACTCTCGCCGGACTCGCTGAGGTCCTGCTGCCGATCGCAAGGCGATTTTTCAAGCATGTTCAAAGTTGATGAAACTACCTTGGGCGGGCGATTCTCACTGCGCTGCACAAATACTGATCCCTGTTTTACACAGTGACCGGCAAGCGTATCAAGGAAACGGCGAATCCTCGATAGGCCGACGCACGGGATCCTCCTGAGGGCGCTGTTGCAGTTCCAACTTAGGGCCGTCAAGGTTGATAAACCTGTAAATGCGCTGAGAATCCCAGGAAAGGGCGGGGTCCGGCACCAGTTCCACATGATCACCCCATAGTCCCTGATTGACCTCGCGGACGAGTTTCATCTGACCGGTGAGAGTCGAACTGAAATTGTAGTAGATGTCATCGAAGTAGATTACGCATCCCGATGGCAGGAACTCAAGCACACGCTCCAGAGCCGTGCGAGTGGAACTGTAGTAATCACAATCCATCCAGATCAGCATCGGCCGCCATTCCTGAAACTGATCAAGCAACTCAGGTGTCAGTACATCTTCAAAGAGACCCTGATGCAACTGGTAATTCCCATAGCCTTTCTTCTGGCAGTAGGCATCTAACCACTCCCGATCGCCACGATAATGCCCGGCGATCCACTCATCACCCCGGATCAGCGCTGCGTCGGCTTCATGCTCCACCGGTGGTAAACCGCCGAAAGTGTCAAAACCATGCAGCATCACCCGATCCTCGAGACCCAGATAGCGTATCGCCATAAGGTGCTTGGCGAATGAATACCCTCCTGCAACGCCAAACTCCAGTATGGAAAACCGGCCCTGGTAGGTGTTGGTGAATTCCTTAAGCACCTCGTAGATATGGTCCATCCGATAGAACCCGCCCGCAGTGGCACGCAGAAACTTGCGGGGGCTATAGACCAGATTGAGATAAGTCCAGGTGCGCAACCATTCGCCGGGAATCAGGCGCCCCAATCCGCGAAGCACCTTAAAGAAACCGCCAGTTTGTTTCATAGATAAGACCTTTCGTCAGCAGAGACGATCTATTACCTATGCCGGAATGTGTAGATCCTGCCGAGACTGGGTGATGTACATCTGGATTTTAAGACTTGGCACGGGTGGGAACTAGACCCACAGTGGCTCAACCAGTTGCGAGACTCACCAATAGCCGTCGGCTGCAACAAATATAGATGATCCGTTGTGACCCTGAATAGTCCGGCCAAACTGTGTCAGACAGGATGCTTTGACGGTCAGGACAGTTCCAGCTCAACGCTTGGGTTGTCCGGCAGACCGCTTTCCGGCACGATTTGCCGGATGCTCGGGAAAGGGTTCTCCAGGAAGCCAGACACTCCATTTCGGAAACGGTTCGCTGCCCTGGCTTCCGAGCTTTGAATCACGGGACTTCGGGAAATCAGCCTTTTTACTGACCTTCGGGTGGCGCCGGCTGAACCAGCGATCCCCTGTACGGGTCGCACTGCCCTTCTCGCCGACGTCTGCGCCCTTTTGTGTCGTATAGGTTTTGTCGTATTCCAACGCTCTGCCCTTGGGATGGCGCGGGAACGCCTTACGCTCCACGCCATCATGCAAAGCGGATAATTTTACTCTTATGCGCACACCTATGTGCGCCCCCAGTGGGAGGCGACAAAACTTCCCGCAAATCCAGGGCTCACCAAT
>JASLLH010000019.1:20178-23817 GCA_030747115.1 Arenicellales bacterium | reverse complement strand
CGGGCCGGATCACTGGCAGCCCCAGTGGATATCATCGAGGAGCGCACCGTGGGCCCCAGCCTGGGCAAGGCCAATATCGATCAGGGCTTTGCGTCAGTGATTATTGGCTTTGTGCTGGTGCTCATCTTCATGGCCGTCTATTACCGGGTTTTCGGGTTGTTTGCCAACTTAGCACTGGCCCTTAACCTGGTCCTGATCGTGGCGGTATTGTCGATGTTCCAGGCGACCCTGACCCTGCCGGGTGTCGCCGGTATCGTCTTGACAGTTGGCATGGCGGTGGACGCTAACGTCTTGATATTCGAGCGTATTCGCGAGGAATTGCGCAATGGTAATTCTCCCCAGGCGAGCATTCACGTCGGCTACGAGCGGGCCTTATCTACCATTATCGATGCCAATATCACTACCTTGATCGCGGCGATTGTGCTGTTTAATTTTGGCACCGGGCCGATCAAAGGCTTCGCGATAACGTTGAGTATTGGCATCCTGACTTCCATGTTCACCGCGATTCTGCTCACTCGGGCGCTAGCCAATCTCATTTACGGCGGCCGGCGGGTTAGCCGGCTGGCAATCTGAGGCAACAAGTGCGGTTCTTCCAATCAAACACCCAATTTGATTTTCTTGGCAAGCGTCGCCTGGCGCTTTCATTGTCGGGTTTGTTGCTGGTGTTGGGGGTGGCTTCACTGGGCCTGCGGGGGTTGAGCTTTGGCATCGATTTCAGTGGCGGTACCTTGGTCGAGGTGTCCTACAGTGAATCGGTGGATACAGTAATGGTTCGTAGTACGCTCAAGAAAGCCGGTATCGGGGATGCCATTGTTCAGCACTTTGGCACTTCGCGGGACATTTTGGTGCGCCTGCCGGCAAGCCAAGGGGCAGGCTCCGCAGTACAGAGCAGCGCAGTAATGGATGCATTGCGCGGCGCCAAAGGTGAGATGCTGGCGGAAAGTCCAGAGGGCGGCATCCAGCGGTGCACCAGTAGCAGTGGCCCGATTAGTGATTGCGCTATCCAGATGCGACGAGTGGAGTTCGTGGGTCCACAAGTCGGAGAGGAACTCACCGAAAAAGGCGGCCTGGCGATGCTCTATGCGCTTATTGGCATCTTGATTTACGTGGCCTGGCGCTTCGAGTGGCGTTTTGCTATTGGCGCCGTGATCGCACTGTTACATGACGTGTTGATTACGCTGGGCGTATTTTCCGTTGTTGGTATGGAGTTCTCACTGCCGGTGCTGGCAGCGATACTCGCAGTCATCGGCTACTCACTGAACGATACCATCGTAGTGTTCGACCGGATTCGGGAAAATTTCCGGAAGATGAGAAAAGGCACCGTCACCGATATCATGAATCGTTCTGTCAACCAGACCTTGCCCAGAACCGTCTTGACTTCTATGACCACGCTGCTGGTCGTGTTGACCCTGCTACTCGCCGGTGGCGAAGTCATCAAAGGATTCGCCGCTGCCCTTCTAATCGGTGTAATTGTCGGTACTTATTCGTCGATTTTCGTGGCCAGCCCGGCGGTTTTGGCGCTGGGCATAGCCCGCGAAGATATGCTGCCAGTTGTTAAGGAAGGCGCCGAGAGTGACGCACTGCCCTGAGCAGGCCCACTCCGGCCCCGGGCCTTTATCCTGATGCGTTGTCCCAGTTGCTCCCACGATGATACCCGAGTGGTTGATTCCCGGATCGGCGATGGCGGCGCAAGTGTTCGGCGCCGCCGTGAATGCCAAGCCTGCGCCCACCGGTTTACCACTTTCGAGAGATTCGAACCGGAACAGCCGCGGGTGATAAAAAGCGACGGACGGCGTGAACCCTGGGTCGAAACCAAATTGCGGCGCGGCCTGCTACGGGCGCTGGAGAAGCGCCCGGTCGGGGTGGATCGCATGGACCTGCTGGTGGCAGATGTTACCCGGCAGATACAACTGACCGGCGAACGGGAGGTACGCTCGGCGGTAATAGGGCAGCTGGTGATGGATGCGTTGCGGGAGGTGGACGAGGTCGCCTTTGTGCGCTACGCCTCCGTATATCGCAGTTTTGAGGATGTATCGGCTTTCAGTACCGAGGTAGAACGCTTGAAGAAATCCCGCCAGTCCAGTCAGAATGTGACCCAGCTTTCGCTGCTTGGTGACAAAGCGTGGGGCAGCAAGAAATGAATAGACTGGTAGCGATACCTAAGCTTAGCCAGGTGGTTCTTCATGCCGCCGGGGCCGGCTGAATGTTTACTGGTGTCGTCCAGGCGTTGGGCCGGGTTTGCACTTTCGAGCACGGTCAGGGTGATGCGACCATTGGTGTTGAGATACCTGAGGCGACCGCTGTGGGCCTGCAGATTGGTGAAAGTATCGCAGTCAACGGGGTTTGCCTGACCGTAGTCAGGCAACAGGGCGCAGCACTATATTTTGATGTGTCCGCGGAGACTTTGAGTCGGACCAACTTGGCCGTGCTTGAGCCCGGGGCCGCCGTCAACCTGGAGCGGGCGATGTCAACTGCCGACCGCTTCGGCGGGCACCTGGTGAGCGGGCACGTGGACGGTATTGCCACGCTGGCAGAACGTACGGACGTTGCCCGTTCGGTTGTCATGCGCTTCACCGCAGGCAGGGAATTGGCTCCATTTTTTGCCGAGAAGGGCTCGGTTGCCATGGATGGTGTGAGTTTGACGGTCAACCGGGTAGTTGATTTCAAGCATAAAGTCGATTTCGAGGTGAACGTGGTGCCCCACACGCTGCAACTGACCACGCTAGGACGGCTGGAATTAGGCGATCAGGTTCATGTCGAGGTGGATCTTCTCGCTCGTTATGTTAAGCGGCTGCGGGATTGTGAACTTGTTTAACTGGCCAACGCCGTTTCCGGCTGATTCGGTAACTGGATTGACCCCATCACGGAGCAACGTTGTCCTATGAGTAACGAAAAAATGGAGATGCAGACCAGTCCCATTGAGGAAATCTTGGCAGACTACAAGTCCGGCCAAATGGTCATTTTGGTTGATGACGAGGACCGGGAGAATGAGGGCGATCTGGTGATTGCAGCCGGGTTCTGTGCAGCTGATCATATTAACTTCATGGCCGCCTATGGCCGTGGGCTTATCTGTTTGACCCTCACCGAGGAACGATGCCGACAACTTAAATTGCCGCTTATGGTCAACGATAACAACGCCCGCAACTTTACTAATTTCACGGTCTCAATCGAGGCGGCAGAGGGAGTCACCACAGGAATTTCGGCGGCCGATCGTGCCCACACCATTCGCACTGCGGTGAGCGAAAACGCAACTGCAAAGGACATTGTCAGTCCGGGCCATGTTTTTCCGATCATGGCCCAGCCCGGCGGGGTGTTAACCCGGGCCGGCCACACTGAGGCCGGGGTAGACCTCGCCCGGTTGTGTGAACTGGAGCCGGCCAGCGTAATCTGTGAGATTCTAAACCCCGATGGCAGCATGGCACGATTGCCCGAACTGATCCGATTTGGACAGAAGCATGACCTCAAGATTGGCACTATTGCCGATCTGATCCGCTACCGCCTTGGCAACGAGCCGACCGTGTGGCGAGTATCGGAAAACGTCGTTAATACCCGCCACGGCGATTTTCGTGCGGTCATTTACGAAGACGGGGAACTCAAGCAGGTACACCTGGCACTGGTGCGGGGTGCGATCGATGCGCG
>JASLLH010000019.1:3764-20081 GCA_030747115.1 Arenicellales bacterium | reverse complement strand
GTCTGGCAGCCGCCACATGGCGCGGCGCAACGCGGTCCAAGCGCTTTACCAGTGGCTGGTGACCGGGCAATCACCTGCAGAGATCGAACCCGGTTTTATCAGCGACCAATCCTTCGCGGGCGTAGATATGGCTTACTTCCGCCATCTGATCAGCGATGTGCCCCGGCAACAAGCCACTATCGAGTCACGACTGCAGGGGCATGCGGAACGTACGCTCGACAGTGTCGATCCCGTTGAGCGGGCCATACTGTTGATCGGCGGTTACGAGTTGCTTTTTCGGCCCGATATACCGGCCCGGGTCGCACTCGATGAGGCGGTGCAGATGGCGCACATTTTCGGTGCCGAGGAAGGCTATCGCTTTATTAACGGCGTACTCGACCGGCTTGCGGCCGACGTTCCCGGGCAGGACACCACCGACAGCCGCTGCTGATGGATGAGTTTGAGCTGGTAGCGCAGTATTTTTCCCGGGGTCGGGTGCAGGCCGGAGTGCGGACCGGCATTGGTGACGATGGCGCGGTGCTCGAGGGTGTTCCGGGCCAAGACATCGTGGTGGTCACCGATACACTGGTGGCCGGAGTGCATTTCGCTGCTGACCATTCGGCCGGCGATATCGGCCACAAAGCGCTTGCGGTCAATTTGAGCGACATCGCAGCGATGGGTGCGAGCGCCGGTTGGGCCCTGTTGAACTTGACTTTACCGCGAGCGGATACGGTCTGGCTTGAGGATTTTTCGGCTGCGCTGTTGGCGCTGGCAGATCGCTGTGGCGTTGCCCTCATTGGCGGTGACACCACCCGCGGGCCGTTATCTATCTCGGTCACCGTGGGCGGCTGGGTGCCCTCTGGTCAAGCCTTGACACGGCAGGGAGCGAGCACGGGGGACGATATCTATATCAGCGGCACTTTGGGTGAGGCTGCGGCAGCGTTAGCGCTCGGACTCGACCGCGGGCAGCAGTTGCCGCCGCTCGAAGGGGAACTGTTCCACCGGTTGGCCCGGCCGGAGCCCCGGGTCGACCTGGGTATTGTGCTGCGCCCACTTGCAACTGCGGCAATCGATATTTCCGATGGCCTGCTGGCGGATCTTGGGCACGTGCTGGCGGCAAGCGGCCAACTCGGTGCGAGTATCACAGCGGAGGCTTTACCGGTGTCGCCGGCGGCATGCAAGTTGCTTGGCAAAGAGGCGGCGCTGTCCCATGCGCTCGCCGGCGGTGACGACTTTGAATTATGCTTCACAGTGCCACCTGAACGTCGTTTGGCCGTTGCCACCCTGGCAAGAAGCAGTGGTCTAACTCTTACCTGCATCGGCACGGTTATGCCGGGCGGTGGTGTAGTCGTGAGTCGGGGAGGTGCGCCGCACGAAGCAGTTCAGCCGGGGTACCGTCACCACTGGCAGGCGGACGGCTAATTGGCAGGCAACCGGTCAGTTGTTGATCTCGGGGTGCTGTGGCTGGGGCAGGGGCTTGGCAGTGGCCGCTCACCGCTGGCGCCGGGTACGCTGGGGACCGTGCCGGGAGTGGGACTTGCCTGGTTGCTGGGTACCACCGGCCCATGGGCCTATCTGGTCGGCACTGCACTGATTATCGTTATCGCTGTTTTGGTAGCGGGCCGGGCCGCCGTACTGCTGGGCTGCCACGATCACCCAAGCATTGTGATAGACGAGATCGCAGGGATGCTGGTGGCGATGATTCTGCTACCGGTTACGCCGCTGGCGCTGCTGACCGGGTTCTGTCTGTTTAGAATATTCGACATCGCCAAACCGCCACCGATTGGGCTGTTGGACCGTAAGCTCGGTGGTGGTATCGGCATCGTGGCAGATGATGTGGCTGCTGGAATCTATGCCAACATTTGCCTACAGCTGATTGCTGCCACCACTGGGGTATTCAACTGAGGAGCCGTCACGGCCCCGGCGGAACCCAGCGGCGAGCGGCAACAGAGCAACGCGTGGGTCAACGCTCGAGCTGGTCGAGCTTGCCGCTGATATTTTTCCAATCGTCGGCGTCAGCAGGCGCGGGTTTCATCTCTGTGATGACCGGCCATAGTTGCCCCAACTCGGCGTTAAGCGCTAGGAACTCCTGTTGATCATCAGGCAGGTCTTCCTCCGCAAAGATTGCATCCACTGGGCACTCGGGTTCACACAGGCTGCAGTCGATACATTCTTCAGGATCGATAACAAGGAAATTCGGGCCCTCGTGAAAGCAGTCTACCGGACAGACTTCCACGCAATCTGTGTATTTGCAGCGAATGCATCCATCACCAACCACATAAGTCATTTGTTTTCTCCCGGAACCGTTTGCTGGGTTTATTACCCTCGCTCTTCAAGGGCTGTCAGGTGTAAAGGTGTAATTGTATGGAATTGGTGCGGATCGGTAAATGATCAAGTCACTCGCTGGTTGACGATCTTGCGAAGCTCATCAAACACCGCGGTATTGGCGGCGATAATATTGCCATTTTCCAGGTAGTTCTGTTCGCCGGAAAAATCGGCCACCAGCCCCCCAGCTTCCCGGACCAGCAGGGCTCCGGCTGCCATGTCCCAGGGTTTGAGACCCATTTCCCAGAAACCGTCGAGTCTGCCGGCAGCCACGTAAGCCAGGTCGAGAACGGCGGCGCCAGCTCGGCGTACACCGGCCGTCTTGGGCAGCAGTGCCTGGAAAGTTCTCAACCAAGGCTCAAGGTCGCTCATATCCCGAAAAGGGAAGCCAGTGCCCAATAGTGCCTGGCTAAGGTGCTGTAGGCCGCTGACCCGAATGCGCCGGTCATTGAGTTGTGCGCCCTGGCCGCGACTGGCGGTAAACATTTCGTTTTTAAGCGGGTCAAACACGACGCCATGCTCGAGGACGTCCCCGCGAATGGCAGCGATGGAAACAGCAAACTGGGGGAACCCGTGGATGAAGTTGGTAGTGCCGTCCAGAGGGTCGACTACCCAGGTGTATTCACCGCCCTCGCGGCGGCCGCCTTCTTCGGCCAGAATTCCGTGACCGGGGTAGGCCCTGCGCAATACCTCGAGGATGACCTCCTCGGCCTCGGTGTCGGCCTGGGTGACATAATCGCTTCGACTCTTCGCGGTTACAGTCAGGCGGTCGAGCCGGTCTAGGTACATTAATATGATGCGGCCGGCCTGGCGGGCAGCGCGGACCGCAGTATTCAGCATCGGGTGCATGGGCTGGTCCTAAGCTGGAGAGTGAAGCACGAGAAATAATGGAAAATGTGACTGCGTCAGGGAACCCAGGGGCCATAAGGAAGCCCGAAAATTCACACCGGATACTGCCAGCAGGCGGATTTTAACGCAGTGGCCAACTATCGGAACGGGTATCTGAGTAGATGAATCTGAGTGGCGTTCGCATAGTGTTGGTGGGCACCACCCACCCAGGCAACATCGGCGCGACGGCCCGGGCTATGGCCAACATGGGGCTTGGCGACTTGCGTCTGGTCGAGCCACGGGTGTTTCCCTCGCCAGAGGCAACGGCGCGGGCGGCCGGGGCCGATGCGGTACTCGCGAATGCGCGTGTCTACAAAGAACTCCATGAAGCTGTCGCTGACTGCACATATGTTGTCGGGGCAACAGCGCGGCGACGCTCTATAGGCTGGCCACTGCTTGCGCCCCAGGCGGCAGCGGCGGCACTGTTCGAAATGCAAGCGAGAGGTCCGGTGGCGTTGGTTTTTGGCCGGGAAGCATCGGGGCTGGCCAACCAGGAACTCGACCACTGCCAGGCCCACGTGCGCATACCGGTCTGTGCGGATTTCTCTTCGCTTAATCTGGCGACGGCAGTTGCAATTCTCGTTTACGAACTGTACAAGACCGCGGGCCCCGAGCAGGCACTGGCGCCGGGGGTAGCCGGGAATGGGGCTGTGGAACCACCATTGGCCACGGTAGCGGAGATAGACCGGTTTATGGTGCACTTGGGGGAGGTGCTCGAAAAGACCGGGTTTTTGGGCTCAGCTCGCACGCGCCTGCTACGAAAACTGCGGCGGCTGTTTACTCGAACCCCACTACAGCAGGAAGAGGTTAACATCCTGCGCGGGATCCTCACCTCGGTGGAGCAATACGGCGCTAAGCGCAAAGGTAACTTCGAGGAATAGGTTCCGGGGTACGAAAGTGGTAGAATCCCGGGCGAAAAAAAAGCGGCCAGAAGCCTCATATACTTCACGGAATCAAGGTTGTACCTACGATAATGGCAATCACGCTCACCACCTCTGCCGCTGACCGTGTTCGCGGCCGCCTTGCCTCGCGAGGCCGTGGGGAGGGTTTGCGTTTAACCGTCAAGACCAGCGGTTGTTCTGGCTTGTCCTATGTGGTCAATTTTGCCGACGAAGTGGCCGATGACGACAGGGTTTATACCAGCCATGGCGTGAAGGTTGTGGTTGATGCCGAAAGCCTGCCTTTCCTGGACGGCACCGAAATTGACTTTGCCGCCGATGGCTTGGCGGCGGCATTCAAGTTCAACAACCCCAATGTCATCGACGAATGTGGTTGTGGTGAGAGTTTTACGGTAAACGAGACCTGAACGAGTTGCGGACGTCGAACATCGGTCAGGTCAGCGGTATTTGCGCTCCAGCCGTACAAACCCTGCCAACGGCAGTCCGATGAAAGCGCAGCGCAGCGCGCTGGCCAATGGTTCGCGGATGGCACTAACCACCCTGGGTTGCAAGGTCAATGCTTACGAATCGGCCATTATTGCCGAGCGCCTAGGTGCTGATCGCTGGACCATGGTAGGTGAGCGCGAGTGTGCCGATCTTTACGTGATCAACTCGTGTACCGTAACTGCCGAAGCTGATCGCCAGACCCGCCAAGCAGTAAGGCGGGCGCTACGACTCAATCCTGCCGCCCGGGTAGTGGTTACCGGTTGCTATGCACAGAATGACCCACAGGCCTGCGCAGATATTCCCGGGGTCTCGCTGGTGGTCGGTAATGGGCAAAAGCTGTCGATCCCCGGGCTAATCTGTGATCTTCCGGTGCCCTCTGAACGGCCGGCACCAGTGCGCATGGAGCAGTCGGTCAATGTACCGATACAGTTACTCAACGGTTACCACGACCGCAGCAGAGCATTGGTACAGGTCCAGCAAGGCTGTGGCCAAGCTTGCACTTTCTGCGTGATCCACCGGGCTCGGGGAGCGAGCCGCTCGCTTGCGGTAGACGCGGTGGTGCGCCAGGTGCGACGGTTCATTGCCCAGGGATACCGCGAGATCGTTGTTTGTGGGATAGACTTGGGCAGTTACGGCCAGGAACGGGGCGGGCCGGCAGTCAGTCTGGCCGCGCTGCTGACCTGTATCGCCGATCTGCCGGGGGATTTTCGAATCCGTTTGAGTTCGCTTGACCCGGTTCACCTCGACGACCAGTTGCTTGAGGTGTTGGCGAGCAGTCCCCGTTTTTGCCCCTACCTGCACCTGTCAATTCAATGCGGCAGCACACTGATTTTAAAGCGCATGGGCCGACGCTACGATGCGGCGCTGGTGCGCGAGCGTGTTGTACAAGCCCGCGGGCGTATACCGGGCCTGATCCTGGGTGGGGACATCATGGTGGGCTTTCCAACCGAGTCGGCTGAAGATTTTGCCCAAACCCTGCGATTGATCGATGAACTCGAGATTATCTACCCGCACGTATTTACCTACTCGGCCCGACCGGGAACGCCGGCCGCGCGGATTTCCAGGCAAGTACCAAAGAACGTGCGCCGTGAGCGGGCAGCAATTTTACGCCAGACAGGCCAGCAGCTGCGTACCCGGGCGCTGGAGTCGCAACTCTGGCAAGAGGCCGAAATACTGGTTGAGCAGGTTAATCCAGGCGGCAGTGCGGCCTACCACGGACGTCTCGCCAATTATATGCCGGTGTGGCTTAGCACCCCGCCGGCGGACGCGGGGTGCTTCCAGGCGGCACAGATAGTGGGTCGCCAAGGTGATACTCTCGTTGCCCGCGCGCTTGGGCGCGAATAAAATCTCCGTTAGCCGGCCAGCTCGGGCTGCCAGCCTAAATTACCAGCCTTGACCACCGCAACGGGCATTTGGTAGTGGACTGAAGCGCCCGCAAGCCGCCTGTTCTCTAACCACTTGGAGCATTGCATGAGCGTTGAACGTACTCTTTCAATCATCAAGCCTGACGCGGTCGCAAAGAACCTTATAGGCAAGATCTACGACCGGCTTGAAACTGCGGGCCTACAAATTGTCGCCTCTCGAATGATGCGGTTGACGCGGCAACAAGCGCAGGAATTTTATGTGGTGCACAAGGAGCGACCTTTTTATAGTGACTTGGTTGAGTACATGATCTCAGGACCGGTAGTGGTGCAGGTACTGGAAGGTGATAACGCAATCGCCAGAAACCGTGAGGTGATGGGTGCCACCAACCCGGCCGACGCGGCACCTGGCACTATCCGCGCCGATTTTGCCGAGTCTGTAGAATCGAATGCAGTGCACGGGTCCGATGCGCCCGAAACCGCTTGCACGGAGATCTCCTTTTTCTTTGATGTGGGCGAGATCCTGTCGAGGGATAGCTGATCGTTGGACATGCCGCTCGAACGCACCAACCTATTGGGCATGGACCGTGAAGCCATGCAGAGGTACTTCGTCTCTTTGGGAGCCAGGGAGTTCCATGCCCGGCAGTTCTTGCAATGGGTGTACCAGCGAGGCATCACCGAATTCGCGCAGATGACTAATCTGAGTAAGGCCTTGCGTGCCCGTCTTCTGAGTGAGGCAACCCTGGAGATGCCTAGGGTCGCGAGTGAGCAGTTATCGAGTGATGGCACGCGCAAGTGGCTGCTGCAACTGGCTGACGGCAATCATATAGAGACCGTGTTCATCCCAGAAGACGATCGCGGGACATTGTGCGTTTCTTCTCAGGTGGGCTGCGCACTCAATTGTTCATTTTGCGCGACTGCACGACAGGGCTACAGCCGTAACCTCGAAGCCAGTGAAATCATCAGCCAGGTCTGGCTGGCGCAGTATCTGTTGCACGATTCCGGGTACACCGAGCGCGCTATCACCAACATTGTATTGATGGGTATGGGCGAGCCGTTGCTCAACTATGAAGCAGTAGTACCGGTAATAAACTTGATGCTGGACGACCTATCGTATGGCTTGTCGCGCAGGCGCGTCACTTTGAGTACCGCCGGGGTAGTTCCGGCCATTGACCGCCTTGCCAAGGAATGTCCAATCAGCCTGGCAGTATCACTGCATGCGGCTCGTGATGCGCTGCGCGATCAACTGGTGCCATTGAATCGAAAATATCCCATCAAACAATTGCTAAGTGCTTGCCGGCGTTACGCGGTGAAGGACAGTCGCCGGCAAGTAACATTCGAATATGTCATGTTGGCTGGGGTGAATGATTCGATCGCCGAGGCCAAGGAACTCGGCCAGTTGCTTAGTGGCCTTCCAGCGAAGGTTAACCTCATCCCGTTCAATCCGGTGGCCGGCATCGGCTACCGGAGCTCCAGCACGGAAGTCATCGACCGATTCCGTGAGCAACTCTTGGCTCGGGGACTGATGACCATCACCCGCCGTACCCGGGGTGGCGATATTGCTGCCGCTTGCGGGCAACTGGCCGGTGTAGTGAAGCAGCGCAGGCGACACAAGACGCAGCTTGCCGTGAACGCGTGATGAAACAACCACTGCCTTTGCTGTGCCTGCTACTTTTACTTTACGGTTGTACTCCGTTGGTGGAGCAATCTTCCGGTTGGAATCACACGCAACGGGTCGATCTGCACACTCGACTCGGGCTAGGTTATATGGAGCAGGATCGATTGGCCGCCGCACTTGAGTCGTTGCAGTATGCGCTATCACTGGCGCCAGACGATTCGACTGCCAACCATGCGATGGCCCTGTTGCAACTGCGCCTCGGCGATTCGAATGCAGCTCGATCGCATTTCGAGAAAGCCTTGACAACAGAGCACGGCAATGTGGCGGCCCGAAATGATTTCGGCAGTTACCTGTGTGAAAAAGGGGCTGCCAGGGAGGGTATCGCGCAATTTCGACAGGCGCTCAAAGATCCGTTCAATACCCGCCCATATCTGAGCCAGTATGGTCTTGCGGTTTGTCTGACCCGTTCCGGTGAACTGAAATCGGCACGGGAGTACCTGGGACGGGCGCTGGCGGCGCAGCCCGAGAGCGGGCCGATTCTGTATCAATCAGCAGTGGTTGGCTATGGACTCGGCAACCATCTTTCGGCACGAGGCTTTTTGGAGCGATTTTTCGGCCTTGGGTTGATCTCGCCGGAAAGCCTGCTGCTTGCTACCCGTAACGAACAGAAACTCGGTGCGGTCGACTTGGTTGGGCAGTACGCCACACGCCTGCGCAAAGGCTACCCCAGTAGCACACAAGCAGCGCAACTCGATGCTGTACTGAGAGGGGGAAGCTAATGGCTGAGACAACGCCCGTAGTCGCTACGCCAGGGCAGATGTTACGCGGTGCCCGGGAACTGTACGGTTGGCACATCGAGGACGTGGCGGCGGAGTTGAACCTTTTGCCGCACGTTGTAAAAGCGCTGGAGGCGGATGATTACAAGCAGATGGCCGGGTGGACCTATGTTGTTGGTTACCTACGGAATTATGCGCGATTAGTCGGTATCAACATAGAAGATGCCATCGCCCGGCACAAACAGCAGATGCCGCCACGGGAAGATGGGCCGGGTACCATGACCGAAGCGGCACACACACGGCGGGAGCCAATTGCTATCCATTCTCGCTGGGTGGTTACCGCGGTGGTTCTGGGGCTGGTGTTGGCCGGGCTTTATGCCGCCTACGTCAACCGCTCAACCGACGTTGAAAGGACAAATTTGGCCAGCGCCACCCGCAGCCAGCCCGCGTTGGAACTAAACAAGGAACCAGTGGCCCTTGATGAACAGGCAGAAACGCAACCAACTATTACGAGCAAAGTGCCAGCAGCCGGGGAAACCTCCGCCGACAGTGCCGGGGGCGCAAGCGCGGGCGGTGCGGTCAGTGGCGGTAACGAGGCAGCCAGCGGAGCCACTGACGGGACTGTTATACCTGCGGTTGAGCCAGTGAAAAAAGTGCAAGCCGAGCAATCGCAGTTGGCTGCGACGCCTCAAGCGACGGCCAAGACAGCAGCTACGCCTGAGCCACCGAAAAAAGCCGTAAAAAAGAAAACACCTGAGCCAACCAAAAAAGCCGTAAAGAAGAAATCACCTGAGCCAACCAAAAAAGCCGTAAAAAAGAAAACACCTGCACCAACATCAACTAATAAAGCAACAAAAAAGAAGGCGAGCTCATTGGCAACGACGCAGACCAACTCAAGCCTTAATCCCACGGTGGCCAACCGTTTCGTTGAAACTCGGTTTGCCGTGCAGATGGCTGCGGCTACCGCGCCGGCGGCGCGACCGGCGGCTAGCGGTGGGCGCCAGCTTACCCTGCGGATAACAGATAGCAGCCACGTGATGGTGCGGGATCACAACAATCAGATGCTGGTTCGAAAGTACTTTGAGTCTGGCAAGGTGGTGACGGTGAGCGGCTTGCCGCCCTTTACCCTGGTGTTGAGTTATCCGCAGGGTGTGCGGGTGATCTACGGGGGTAAGGAAATGGCAATACCGGCGTCCAAGTCGGGCCGCAACGCGAAAGTGATTGTCGGGCGCTGATCGCCATGGCCGTGGGCAACAGTATCCGCTCCATTCGTGGAATGAACGATCTGCTACCGGCTGACATACCGGCCTGGCAGGCGATCGAAGGTACGATCCGTTCAGTCGTTAACCATTACGGTTACCAGGAGATCCGCACGCCAGTTATCGAGCAAACCGAACTTTTCCAACGATCGATCGGTGAGGGGACTGACATTGTCGAGAAGGAGATGTATACCTTTAACGACAACAATGGCGATAGCTTGACGTTGCGGCCAGAGGCGACAGCAAGTTGCGTTCGGGCTGGTATCGAACACGGACTACTGCACAATCAGTCGCAGCGGTTGTGGTATCTGGGGCCGATGTTCCGGCACGAGCGGCCGCAAAAGGGCCGTTATCGCCAGTTTCACCAATTTGGTATCGAAGCGCTCGGCTGGAGCGGGCCGGATATCGATGCCGAGATTCTATACCTCGGCAGCCGCCTATGGCGGCAACTTGGGCTGAATGACATCGTGCTTGAGATCAATACACTGGGTTCGGCCCAGGCCCGCAGGCGGTTTCGCAGCGCGCTCAGTGAGTACCTGGCATCTCGGATAGATGAACTTGATGCCGATAGTCGGCGCCGGTTGCAGCAAAACCCGCTGCGAATTCTCGACAGCAAAGTTGCACGTACTCAGGAGATTCTGGCTGACGCCCCCGACCTGCTGGATTTTATCGACGATGAAGACCACAGCAGTTTCGAAATCCTGCAGGGCTTGCTGCGCGCGGCTGGCGTAGAATTCCAGGTCAACAGCCGCCTTGTAAGGGGGCTCGATTATTACACCGGTATCGTCTTCGAATGGACTACCGATCAACTGGGTGCACAGAACGCAATCTGTGCTGGTGGCCGCTATGATGGATTGGTGGAACAACTCGGCGGCCGATCGGTACCAGCGGCCGGGTTCGCCTGCGGATTGGAACGACTCATTGAGGTAACCCGCCTGGGTGGCCATTTGGCACCGCCTGTGCCCCTTGATATTTGGGTTGCAATCGTTGATCAGGCGGCAATAGCAGCCGGTTTCGGTTACAGCGAAAAATTGCGCGATGCCGGCTACAAAGTAGTAGCTAATTGCGGCGGTGGTGGGCTGAAAAAGCAAATGCGCCGGGCTGACGGCAGCGGTGCACTGGTGGCGCTGGTTGTTGGCACGGAGGAACTGCGCACACAGTGTGTCAGCGTCAAGCCGTTGCGGACCAATGCACCCCAAGTAAGCGTAGCCGACGGCGAATTGCTGACGCACCTTAAGCAACACTTTGACATGGAACAATAAGGATAGGAACAAGCTGATGGCTGACAAGGACATTCCGGCGCAGATACATTTTGCCGAAGATGAGGATATCGAGAAACTTAAGCACTGGTGGAAGCGCAACGGGACTGGGATCATCGCCGGGCTCGTGATTGGGGTTACGGCTGTGGCTGGCATCAACGGCTGGCGTGTGTACAGCGAGCACCAGGCTGAAAAAGCATCGGCCCTGTACCGGCAAATGATGGGTGCGGCACAAGCAAATCAAAGTACAGCGGCAACGACGACGGCTACTGAACTGCTGGATAAGCATGGTAGCAGTGGTTATGCCGATATCGCGTTGCTGATGTTGTCGCGGCTTGCTGTCGAGCGCGGTAATACCAGTGAGGCGCTGGGTTACCTGCGCCGGATCGTGGATGACTCCAAAGACCCGGCGTTGCGACACACTGCTCGTTTACGCTTGGGTTTGCTCGCCCTGGAGACCGGTGACCTGGCAGCAATAGAGCAACTGGCAGCAGCAGGTTCCGCGAGTGCTTTCGTTTCGCAGTATCAGGAACTGCTTGGTGACAGTTATGCCTCCAAACAACGATGGGATGAAGCGGAGGCGGCCTATGACCGGGCGCTTGCCGAACTACCGGGTAATTCACTTAGTACTGGATTGTTGACAGCTAAGCGGAACATGACTCGCAAAAGTGCCCGAGTGCAATGAAAACAAGTTGTGCCTCGCTGCTGGTACTTGCGCTGGTGCTGGCCGGTTGTGGCACTGGGCCGGTGCACTTCGCCCGCGAGGGACCTGACGCCGCTGACTCGCCGAAACTGCGCACCCCGGCCGAGGTGACCCGGCGCTGGACGCGCGATACCGGGGCCGGTTACGCTGACAGCAGCGCCTTGTTGTTGCCCGTGGCCGCCGCCGACCGGATATTCGTTGCTGATCCCGGCGGCCTAATCCAGGCCCTGGACAGCGCCAGCGGCAAGCCCTTGTGGCGGGTGGACTTGGAAGAGCCGCTGGCGGCGGGTATTGGTGACGGTAACAGCATACTGGTAGTCGCTACCGGTGAGGGCGTGGTGGTAGCCCTTGGTCGAGATAACGGTGCTGAACTTTGGCGGACCGCCATCGGTAGTGAAGTGTTAGCACGGCCGGTCGTTACCGAGGGCAAGGTATTGGTGCGCAGCGGCGATGGCCAGGTCATCGGACTTAATGCACAAACCGGGGTGGTCGGTTGGCGGGTGCGCCGTGCAGTGCCATCGCTTAGCGTTCGGGGCTTGTCCACCCCGGCGATAGTTGACGGTGTGGTGGTGGTCGGATTCGCCAACGGTCGGCTGGCAGGCATCGACGTCCAAAGCGGTCAGGAGTTGTGGAATGTACTCATCGCCCGCCCGCGTGGCAGCAACGAGATAACAAGACTCACCGATATTGATGCGGACCCGTACCGGGTAGGCAAGCTGTTGTTTGTGGCAGCTTACCAGGGACGAATCAGCACCTTGTCGTTGGAAAACCAGAGTATGCTCTGGCGCTCGGATATTTCCACTCTGAAACCCATGGGTTCGCGCGCTCGCGTTCTACTGGTTACGGCCGATGACGGCACGATCATTGGGATCGACCAAAGCAGTGGTGCCACCTTGTGGACACAGACCGCCCTTCGCGGGCGGGGGGTGACCGGACCATTGGGCCTAGAGGGTGTCGAACGGGCGGTAGTGGGCGACTACCAAGGTTTCGTGTACCTGCTAGATACTGTCGCCGGCAAAGTGACAAGCAGGGCTCGCGCGCCGGGTGGCGCCGTGCTCGCGGTACTGGCCAGCAGTGGGGATACATTCTTGACGCTGTCCGAAAACGGTACTCTGGCCTCCTGGATTCCGGCAGACTGAGCGTTTGCCCATATGTGGCCGGTGGTTACGCTGGCCATCACCAAAATCTTGTCATGTTACCCGTCATTGTCTTAGTCGGTCGACCCAACGTGGGTAAATCGACCTTATTCAATCGTTTGACCCGAAGCCGGCGAGCGTTGGTGGATGACCAGCCAGGGGTAACGCGGGATCGACTCTATAGCGTAGTTCATCGGCCTGAGCAGAGCTTTCTTGTAGTCGATACTGGCGGATTGTCAGCGGAGGACGGTGATTTAAGTTCACTCGTCCGCCAGCAGGTTGAGCTGGCCCTGGACGAGGCCGACGCCGTGGTCTTTATCGTTGATGCCAGGGATGGCCTTGGCCTTCAGGACAGCGACATCGGGCAGCGACTACGCCGGAGTAGAGCGCCGGTTTTCGTCGCCGTCAATAAGGCTGAAGGATTGGACCAGCACACGGTCGTGGGAGAATTTCACGAATTGGCGCTGAGTGAACCGGCTGCTATATCCGCACGCACCGGCCAGGGAGTGGAATCCTTGCTTGTTCGGGTACTGCAAGCGTTGCCGCGCACCGTACCCATGAGAGCTGCCCCGACACAGCAGCGGGTAGCAGTTGTGGGGCGACCCAATGTTGGTAAGTCAACCTTGGTTAATGCCCTGCTTGGTGAGCCACGTTTGATCGTAGCCGACCTGCCAGGCACCACGCGCGACAGTGTTGAAGTGCAGCTTGATCGTGCTGGCCATCGACTACAGTTGATAGACACGGCCGGGGTACGACGCCGATCCCGGGTTAAGGGTACTATCGAAAAGTTTTCGATCGTCAAAACACTGCAAGCGCTTGAAGACAGCCATGCGGCGGTACTTTTACTGGACGCCCAAGATGGGTTGACCGACCAGGATGCGACGATTGCGGGACTGATCTTGGACAGCGGCCGCTCCATTGTAGTAGCCGTTAATAAATGGGATGGGCTTGAGCGGCGGGATAGGAATAGGGTGCGGCGTGAGCTTGCGCGGAAGTTGGATTTCCTGCCAGTGCACGAGACCATGTTCGTTTCGGCACTGCATGGCTCGGGTGTGGGGGAAGTGCTTGACGCGACCGAGCGGGCGCTGGAGTCAGCGATGCGAGAATTACCCACTGCAGCGTTGAATGCGGCTTTAGCGAGAGCCTTGGAGCGTCACTCGCCGCCACTACACAACAATCGGCAGGTTAAACCCAAGTATGCTCACCAGGGCGGGCGCAATCCGCCAACGGTGGTGCTACACGGTAACCTGCTGGAGAAGTTGCCTGCCAGTTACATCCGTTACCTGGCCAATAGTTTTTCGCGCGAGTTCAAACTGGTGGGAACCAAGGTCCGATTTGAATTGAAAAAGGGTAGCAATCCATACGCGCGGGGTGCCCGCAGCCGTCGTTGATACGACTGGGTTATCTCAACGTTTGGGCTTAAAACGACCAGGGCGCGCAACAGGCGATGCCATGGGCGTGGTGCCGGTCTCCTCCACCTGACCCTTGAACCAGCCGGCGGCGAGTTCGGCCTGCACTCGGGCTCCGACCGGGGCATCGTCGGCAGAGCGAACGAGGGTGCCGCTGGTCAGGTTGTGTACGATGGCGTAGCCTCGGGCCAGCGTGCCCCTGGGGCTCAGTGCATCGAGCTGCGCTTGGGCGACGACCAGGCGCTGCCGTTGACTGGTGAGCAGCACCTGGGCGCGGTCGGCAAGACGTTGCTGCAGCGCGCCATGCACAGCCTGCAGGTAGGGCAGGCGCCTTCGCGGAGAACAAGCATTGAGTCGCTGCGCATGTGCTGTTACCTTGAAGTGCGGGCCGGCCAGGGCGTTCTTGCAGGCCGCACTCAGGCGGTCCTCGAGGTTATCAGTGACCTGTAACTGGTGTTGTAATCGTTCCAGCGGGTGGTGCAACTGGCCGGCGGCAACGTCTAGTTGCTGGGCTTTATCACGCAGCTGGTGCTGTAGTGCTCGGTGCAATCTTGCTGTGCTCAGCCGCAGCTTCTGCAACAATTCTTCACGATCCGGCGTTGTTGCTTCGGCCGCAGCGGTTGGCGTGGCAGCCCGCAGGTCAGCTGCGAAATCCACCAGAGTAAAATCAGTTTGATGGCCGATGCCGGAGACTACCGGCAGTGGGCACGAGCGCACGGCGCGAACCACAATCTCTTCATTGAAGGCCCACAAGTCTTCTAGTGAGCCGCCGCCGCGGGCCAGGATCACAACTTCGGCGGTGCGGGCGTGTCCTACTGCGGCGAGCGCGGCGGCGATTTCCGGGCCGGCACCTGGGCCCTGGACGGTTACCGCGTAAAGGTCTACCTCCACCAAAGGGAAGCGGCGCGCCAGGGTGGCCAGGATGTCGCGTATTGCGGCGCCAGTGGCCGAGGTAACTGCCGCGATTCGCCGCGGCATGGGCGGTAGCGGGCGCTTGCTGGATGGATCGAATAGCCCGTCTTTATCGAGACGTTGTTTGAGCACCTCAAGTCGCCGTCGCAGTTCGCCTTCGCCGACGGGTTCAAGATGTTCGATGATGAGTTGAAAGTCACCACGCGGCTCGTAGAGCGAGACGACGGCGCGAACCAGTACCGTAGCGCCATTTGCCAGGGCGCCGGCAGGCTGAATTCGCCGGTTGCGAAAGAGTGCGCAGCGGACCTGGGCGTTCTCATCCTTAAGTGAGAAGTACTTGTGACCGGAAGCGGGAGTAGCAAGATTGGATATTTCTCCCTCTAACCAGATATCTGCAAAGTTCTCCTCGAGCAATTCGCGCGCGGCCCGTGTGAACTGACTGACTGTGTAGACTGTTCGCTCCACCAACAGATTGTGCATGGTGGATCCGATTTGGGCAATGTGCGGATCGGCACAAAAACCGGACCAGGGGCCGGTTTTGTAGCGAAAGTTCAGAGGTCAGTAGATGGGCCCGGCGTCCTGCTGCTGCTTGGCTTGAGTAATGCCGGCTTGGCTGGCCCAGGAAATGCGCTTGGCAAGACGCAGTGCTTCAGCCTCGTCCCCGGCCTTGAGTTTCTTCTTGGCCACCCGCAGCAGTTTGCTCAGGCTTACTGCACTGCCACCCGTTGTCGCGTCGATCAGGCGCCAGAGGGCACCGGCTTTTTTGGCGCTGCTGAGGTCCTGTTCCGCTTGGGCAATGGCGTCGGCAGCTGAAGCGGCGTTGGCCAGTGGTAGGGTGTAGGCCAGGGTGGCACCAAGAGCCAGTGCGGGCAGCAGTCTGCTAATGCGCATGATTGATCCTCGGGATGGAATAAGACGAAATTATTCTTAAAAAATAATGACTTGTGTTAGCCGGAAACCTTACAAGTTTACCGAACATGAGTCAAACTCTATAATCCGCCGATGGCAGACATGGATCTTGCGCTCACCTTTGATGATGTCCTGCTGGTGCCCGCATTTTCCGAGGTTGTGCCTCACAATGTCAGCCTGAAAACCCTCTTTTCGCGCAATATTGCGCTCAATGTCCCTTTGGTTTCTGCAGCTATGGACACCGTTACGGAGTCCCGGGCCGCTATCTGCCTGGCCCAGGCGGGCGGCATCGGCGTGGTGCACCGCAACCTTACACCGCCGGCGCAGGCGGCCGAGGTCAGCGCGGTGAAGAAATACGAAAGTGGGGTGATTACCGATCCCATTTGCGTGACAGCTTA
>JASLLH010000019.1:0-3669 GCA_030747115.1 Arenicellales bacterium | reverse complement strand
CTAATACCACGGTGGCTGAAGTAGTGGCGCTGACCCGGGAACACCGCATCTCCGGAGTTCCGGTGCTGGATGACGATGGCAAACTGGTCGGTATTGTAACCAGCCGTGACCTGCGCTTCGAAACTCATTTTGACCAGCCGATTTCTTCGGTGATGACCGGTCGGGAGCGGTTGGTTACCGCGCCTGAAGGTGCGGGCCGAGCGGAAATTCGCCAACTGCTCCACCAGTATCGTATCGAGAAGGTGCTGCTGGTAGATGGCGGTTTCAATCTCAAAGGTATGGTTACGGTCAAGGATATTCAGAAGCAGACCGAGTTCCCGGATGCCAGCAAAGATGCCCGCGGCCGATTGCGAGTAGCGGCTGCGGTAGGCACTGGAGAGGATACTGCTGAACGGGTTGAGCGGTTGGTCGACGCTGGTGTCGATGCAATCGTAGTCGACACCGCGCATGGCCATTCCCGCGGCGTAATCAAGCAGGTTGCAGCAATTAAGCAGGGCTACGCGCAAATCGATGTTGTCGCCGGTAATATTGCCACTGGTGATGCGGCTCTAGCGCTTGCCGATGCAGGGGCTGATGCGGTTAAGGTGGGTATTGGCCCAGGGTCTATCTGCACCACCCGCATCATTGCCGGGGTTGGGGTGCCGCAGATCACAGCAGTACAAGGGGTGGCCCGGGCCTTGGAACAGGCAGGGCTGCCGGTCATTGCCGACGGCGGCATTCGGTACTCTGGTGACATCGCCAAGGCGATAGCCGCGGGCGCGCACGTAACCATGGTCGGTGGGTTGTTTGCCGGCACCGAAGAGGCACCGGGCGAGATTGAGCTGTTCCAGGGCCGTTCCTACAAGAGCTACCGTGGCATGGGTTCACTCGGTGCGATGCAGGAAGGATCAGCAGACCGGTACTTTCAGGAAAGCCAGGATGACCCCGGTAAATTGGTACCCGAGGGGATCGAGGGGCGGGTGCCGTACAAGGGACCGATGGCTCAGATCATCCACCAGTTGACCGGCGGGCTGCGCGCCAGCATGGGCTACACTGGTTGTGCCAACGTGGAGCAAATGCGCAGCCGCTGCCGTTTCGTGCAGATCACTCATTCCGGGGTTGCTGAAAGCCACGTACATGATGTCTCGGTCGTAAAAGAGGCCCCTAACTATCAGCGAGGCAGATAAGCGTTGGCGGTGGCTGGTGAAACCGTGGCGGGCACCCCTGACCCGCATGCCGAGCGCATCCTCATCCTTGATTTTGGCTCGCAGTACACGCAACTGATTGGCCGTGCGGTACGGGAGGCCGGGGTTTACTGCGAGATTCACTCCTGCGAGATGCCTTTTGCGCAGATCCGCAGTTTCAACCCGCTGGGCGTAATCCTTTCGGGTGGCCCTGACACCGTTACCGATACCAGTACCGACCGTGCCCCGGTAGAACTTTTCAGCTGGAATCGGCCGTTGCTTGGGATTTGCTACGGCATGCAGACCATGGCAGCACAGCTTGGCGGCAAGGTTGAGACCAGCGAACACCGTGAATACGGGTTCGCCCGCCTGACCCCATCGGCTACACCTGGTTTGCTTAGTGACCTCCTAGAACAGCCTTCCGGGGAAGATGCTGGGCTCGATGTCTGGATGAGTCATGGCGACCGGGTCACCCACTTACCCGAAGGCTTTTGCGTCATGGCGGCGAGCCAAAATGCACCACTTGCGGCGATCGGTGATGAGAAACGGCAGTACTACGGCCTACAGTTTCATCCAGAAGTAACCCACACGAGGTACGGGCGCGAGATTTTGTCGCGTTTTGTGCGTCAGATCTGCGGCTGCTCAGGCCGGTGGACCGCAGAGACCATTATCGAAAGTATTACCGAGAACGTCCGTGCCACGGTGGGCAATGACCGGGTAATCCTAGGGCTTTCCGGCGGCGTCGATTCCTCGGTGGTAGCTGCGCTACTGCAACGGGCGATCGACAGGCAGTTGACCTGTATTTTTGTCGACAACGGCCTGTTGCGCTTGAACGAAGGCGATGAGGTGATGAATAACTTCGCTGAACATCTGGGAGTGCAAGTGGTACGTGTTGATGCCCAGGAGCGCTTTCTGAAAGCGCTGGCGGGGGTTGCTGATCCAGAAGCAAAGCGCAAGGTCATTGGGCGGATGTTTATCGAGGTCTTCCAGGAGGAAGCGCAGAAAATCAAAGGGGCACGCTGGCTAGCTCAAGGCACCATCTATCCCGATGTGATCGAATCGGCAGGCGCCAAATCCGGCAAGGCCAAGGTCATCAAGTCCCACCATAATGTCGGCGGACTGCCCGAGACGCTGCACCTGTCGTTGCTTGAACCGCTCAAAGAACTGTTCAAGGACGAAGTACGCCGTATCGGCCTTGAATTGGGGTTGGCGCCAGAAATTGTCTTTCGCCACCCGTTTCCCGGTCCCGGCTTGGGGGTGCGTATTCTGGGTGAGGTACGCAGGGAATACGCCGATATCCTGCGCCAGGCCGATGCGATCTACCTGGAAGAGTTACACCGCAACAACCTGTATGATGAGATCAGCCAGGCCTTTGCAGTGTTCTTGCCGGTGCGCTCAGTAGGCGTAGTTGGGGACAATCGCGCCTACGAATACGTCATTACCCTGCGCGCAGTGGAGACCGTGGACTTCATGACCGCGAACTGGAAGCACATCCCCTACGATGTACTGGGGCACATCTCCACTCGCATTATCAACGAAGTACGTGGTATCAGCCGAGTCACCTATGATATCTCTGGCAAGCCACCAGCAACCATCGAGTGGGAATAGCACCACATCAGGTGGATGACCGGCACGAACAGTGGATGCGGTTGGCACTGGCCGAGGCGGCGGCCGCGGACTGGGCAGGGGAAGTGCCGGTGGGGGCAGTGCTGATCCGCGACGGTGAAATTATTGGCCGGGGCCACAACCGCCCGATCGCTGGCCATGATCCGACGGCCCATGCCGAAATCAACGCCCTCCGCGATGCAGCGGCGAAAGCAGCTAACTACCGGTTACCTGGCAGCACGTTGTATGTAACCCTCGAGCCCTGCCTGATGTGCGCCGGCGCCATCGTCCAAGCCCGTATTGAGGTAGTAGTGTTCGGCGCCCGCGACGAAGAAAGCGGCGCGGCCGGCAGTGTGGCCAACGTGCTGGAGACGCCGCTCAATAACCATCGCTGCCGGGTAGTGGCCGGGGTTCTTGCCAGGGACTGCGCCGCACTGTTGGGCGACTTTTTCGCTAATAGGCGATAACCGGGGCGCCTGAAATCGAACCGACTTTGGCAACAGGCTCGACTGGCCTATCAGCCTGGAGGCTGGCTTCCCACAACCGACGGCCCTACCTCGGTGGCAGAGGTCTTGGGCAGCCGTTCTTCACGCGGCGGGATGCCGAAGAAGTCGCGGTAACATTTACTGAAGTGCGGGGCTGAGACAAAGCCGCAGGAAAAAGCGATATCGACGATTGAACGAGGGGTTCGCAGAAGCAATTCCCGTGCGCGGCGCAAACGCAGTTCCAGGTAATAGCGGGTAGGGACGCAATGTAGGTGCTTCTGGAATAACCGCTCCAGTTGTCGACGGGAGATGCCGACGTGGCTAGCGAGTTCATCCAACGTCATAGGCTCCTCTATGTTGGCCTCCATCAGTTCCACTGCTTCGACCAATTTCGGCTGGCTGGCGCCAAAATGCTG
>JASLLH010000199.1:0-1378 GCA_030747115.1 Arenicellales bacterium | reverse complement strand
GGTAATTCCAGGCCGAAACGCGCAGTCAGTGCCGCGAGGTCTGCGGTACTGGCACTGAAGGGCAGGTCGTAGCGGGCCTGCCGGCCCAGTGGCTGGATGCTGCCGCTGGCGGTTAAACGTGCATCCGCTGTGTCGATCACCAAGGCAAGATCATCCAGCCGGTAATCCCCGCGGCTACCGGTCACTTGCCCTGTGGCTGATGCATTGCCGGGCACGGGCAGGCTCAACCCGTATGCCGCGGCCAACTGGTCGACGGTAACCGAACGTGCCGTTGCTGCAAGATCCAGCCAGGGCCCACCGGGTGAACCCAACCGCTCCAGACTTCCTGTCGCCGCGAGTTCAGCCAAGCCGCTGTGTGCTTTCAGTTCGATTCCATCGATCCGGTAGTTACCCAACGTGCCGGTCAACATACCGGTGGCTTGGGCCTCCCCATCGAAGGGCAGCCTACCCCGGTATAGGTTCACCACCTCACTCAGGCGATCTGTTTCTACCAGGACCTGGAACTGTGCGCCTGACCGAGTCGCCCGGCGGGTGGGCCGGACCAGGCTGGCCGAACCCGAGGCCGTAAGCCTAATGAGTGGCGATTGCAGCTCGACATCTACTGCCTCGACCCGCAGGTCGCGTTCCGGCCGGCCGCGGATGCGGCCTGTCAGGTTGGCCTTTCCTGCCAACAGCGTGGCCATGCGAGCAGACAGGTGTGGCACAACCATTTTTGCGACCGTCCGCAAATCCGCTGTCTCAAGGTGCAACTGCATGTCAGCGTTACCCCCGGACATGACCTCATGCACCATCCCGTCCACGGTACCGGTCACCGAGCCAAGTTGTAAATCCAGCATCGCTTTTACATCGCTATCAGTTACTGCCCGCAAACTGCCGCTCAAAACAAAGTCACTGTCGTTGAGCACGCCAATGACATCGAGCCGGCCGTCGCCCACCCCCTCGGGCAGGGTAAACGTCATTTGGCTCAGGCTCAGAGCGTGCCGGTGGCGGCGGTTGCGGGGCTGATAGAGGATCTGGCCTCCGGCCAGGACAGTCTCGCGCACGACAATGGGGGGTAGCGGGCGGGCGTATACGGGGCGCTGTTGCCACTGCCTGAAATGCCAGTTGGACCGACCCTCGGAATCCGTTTCCAGGTGCAGAACGGGCCGCTTTAGCACCAAGTGATTAACCACCACCGTGCCGGTAAGCAGGGCCAGCGGTTCGATCTCGACCGTGATCATTTCGGCCTGGAGCAGGTCGGCCGCGAAGCCGTCCGGGCTACCCAGGCGCAAGCCACCCAGTTGCAGGCGCATGACCGGCCACAGCTGGAAGGCCAGGTGGTTTTCTATGGCGACACTACGGCCAAGAGTGGTGGTGGCCCAGTGGGCCAGGCTGGTGC
>JASLLH010000198.1:0-1458 GCA_030747115.1 Arenicellales bacterium | reverse complement strand
GGTGTATCGAGAAATGTGACCGTTCCCCGCTCGGTCATGACCCGGTAAGCGCCAATGTGCTGGGTAATACCACCCGCCTCACCCGCGGTCACCTTGGATTTACGCAAGTAATCAAGCAGCGAAGTTTTGCCGTGGTCGACATGGCCCATAACTGTTACTACCGGCGCTCGCGGCATTGCATCGAATTCATCATCACTCTCGTCGGCCAGTAAATGCGCCTCCGGGTCATCAGCGATTGCGGTGGTGGCTTTGTGCCCCATCTCTTCGACCACCAATACTGCCGTATCCTGGTCGAGCACCTGGTTAATGGTAACCATGCTCCCCATCTGCATGAGCACACGAATGACTTCAGCGGCCTTGACCGACATCGCCTGGGCAAGATCCGCCACTGATATCGTCTCAGGGATGGCCACTTCGTGAGTGACCGGCTCAGTGGGTTTCTCAAAGGCGTGCTGGCCCGCAGTGACAGAAGTAAGGCGGCGCGGCTTAACTGCTCGCCGCGGCTTGCGGCGAGCACGTTTGTCGGCAGCCATGTGTAACTCGCCGGAATCATCGCCCCGGCCCTTGCCTTTACGCTTGCGCCCTTTCTCGTCTTTTCGTGCTCCCGCCTTGGGCTCTGGCGGTGGCGCCGGCGGTGGCTCAATCATCTCCCCAGGTGCCGGAGCTTCTGTTGTGGCGGCCTGTTGCTCCTTCTCGATCTCGGCCTTCGCCTGTTCTTCTGCCGCTGCCTGCTGTGCTTTCTCGGCCGCTTTTTTTGCGGCTTCGACTTCCGCTTGTGCCGCCTTGCGCGCTATTTCTTCTGCTTCAGCTGCTTTTTGGGCTTCTTCCTGCTGCCGCTGCAGTTCACCCCGGCGCACGTAAGTCCGTCGTTTCTTAACCTCGACGTGGACGGTACGCGAGGGGCCGGTTCGAGAGCTCTGCTTGATGGCGCTGGTAGTGCGCCGCTTCAACGTTACGCTCTGCTGTGGCTCATGACTACTCCCAGCCTTGTTGCCACGCAAGTAATTGAGCAGGGTATCTCTTTCAGTAGTATCGAGGGAGGCGTCTATCCCCTTGTCGGAAATACCCGCGGCTGCGATTTGCTGTAGCAGTTTCTCGCCGGTAATACCGATCGTTTCGGCGAGTTTCTTAATCGATACGGCTGCCATGACTCTAATTGTGTTCCCGTTATTGTGCTTCGGCAAACCATGGTGCTCGCGCAATCATGATCAGCTCACCTGCTCGAACCTCGTCTATGCCGGTCAACTCTACCAATTCGTCGGTTGCACACTCGGCCAACTCTTCCATGGAGCGAATTCCCTTGGAGGCGAACAACCGCGCCGTCCCCTCGTCCATACCATCCATGTCCAAAAGGTCGTCTTCCGGACGGGTCTTTTCGAGTTCTGCGATTTCGCGAATATCAAGGTAATTGCGCGCCCGTTCCCGCAACTGCTCCACCAACTCCTCGTCGAAGCCTTC
>JASLLH010000197.1:0-1536 GCA_030747115.1 Arenicellales bacterium | reverse complement strand
GACAGCCGCTGCTCGGACACGGCCGGTCTTGAGATGACGGGAAAGGCAACTCTCCCTCCAACCCGATCCTCTACCCATTTTAAACCTACCATTTGTAGATTAAAGCGGATGTACACGGACTACAAATCGTGAATCTGGATCAGATACTCGGCAACCGTATCCGAAGCAAGTCGATTACCAAGAATATTCCAGTGTGTATTGCGAGGTTTATACAAGGCCTCTGAATTCGTCTCGCTATAGCGCAAGAAAGGCTGATACAGGTCTAAGAACTGGATCTTTGCATGCAAAAGTTTGCTGGCGATCAGTTTGTTGGGATGCCCCAGATCCCAATACTCTTGCTGACCCTGGTAATTTCGCTGAACAACCAACTGGGCGAGATCCTTGTTTATCTGTACTTCATCCGGTATCAGAATCACCAACAGCATGATGTCGTTTCTGTCGCAAATGTTCTTGATTTCCGCAAGATAATCGATCGCCTTGTCAATCTTGTGCTTGGTCAACTCGTTGTTGGTGAGGAATATTTTCGACCGTCGTGTTTCGATTTCGAGGAATTTTTGTTCTGTAAAAGTTGGGCATTCATCACAGTAAACTTTATTTTTCATTCTCTTCTTACTTGTCCCTTGCTCTTCCAGGTGCGGCAACACCCCGAAGACATAGTAGAATATCGACAAAACATATGAATGTTCCCACCACGCTTGATCCTTTGGTTTGATTCTGGTGTTATATATATCATTGCCGACAAAAAAAGATAGCAAGACCATATCCGGCTTAAGTGCGAGCCCTTCACGAACAAACAAGTTGAGATAATCCTTGGGGCCGATGGCGGGTATACCCATGTTCAGCACCTTGTAAGGGCCATACGCCTGTAGTTGCTTCTCCAGCAAAGTTAAATAGTTGTGTCTATAGGGCACGGCACCGCCGGCGAACGAATCCCCGAGCGCGACGATTCGAAATTCACCGGATCGCTTGTCGACAAACTCCTCGTCATTGAACCCATGTGAATTGATCGCGATATCGTCTTCCGTATAAAGTATTTGACCCGCCGGCAGGCGCCACCGGTTGTAAGACTCATCGTAGAAAATAGAAAGCGGTCGAAAATAGTGCAGTACGCGCGCGCCCGCTTCGGCCAGGAGCAGGGTTGTCAATACGATGACGAAGTAGTGTAATATTTTATCGATTTGTTCCGTATCCCGGCAGTATATATTTTGAATCGTTGCAAAAGGAAAAAAGAATCCCTCAGTTAGGACCTGATTTTAATAAGTTTTTAAGTACTAACACCTATAATGAATTATTTGAGGTCTATAGTTTCAGTAAACATATTTCTAGTATCGCAATTGCAATTTACCTGTATGCCGCTTATATCTTGGTGACGATGGCTTTTATATCTACTCATCCTTTTGAATTTATCAAAATGCTAGGTCGAGTAAGTATAGGAAGTATAAAGCGTATTTAATGGAAGAAGATGGGGAATGAAAAGTCTGGTTGCAGTCTGTTTGCAGCCGAAAAGGTAATGTATTGCATCCGATTTATCCTTGA
>JASLLH010000196.1:0-1593 GCA_030747115.1 Arenicellales bacterium | reverse complement strand
GGCAGCAGTACGTCAACAAACCGGCACTCGGGATGGGTTGCAAAAAAGGTATCGAGTTCGGTGCTCATGGAGAGTCACTGCCGAGGTTGAATGTTGGCAGTTAATTATGCCAGTGGGCTTAGGGCGGCGGCTCAAGCACCATTCAAGCTCTGTCGCCAGGCGATTGCCGGCAACGGGTTTCGTGGCTGGCCAGCACACAAACCACAGACACTACTAGCCACAACAGCAGCATAAGAAAGCCGATCCGGTAACTTTCAAACAGGTAAACGCGCAAACCGTCCGCACCCACGTTGCCCTGCCAGAACCAGTCCAGCACCCAGCCAACCAGCGGTTGCAGCAGCATGGGGCCACACATCACACCCATATTCACCAGCCCCGATACCGTACCCGCCAAGCGCAGCGGCACCGACTCTTTGGCCTGGGCGAATCCAAGAATCATACCGCCGGAAGATAAACCAGCAAGCATGAGCGTGCTAACCAGAACCCAAACCGGCAGGTCGGGCACCAACACTACCAGCGCCCACGCCAACAGCGCGACAAAATTTCCAGCCGCATATGGTGCCCGCCGGCGACGCAATTTTTCCGAGGCCATTCCGAACAACGGGCCGCTGAAGGCCCAGCACAACATCATGCCAGAACACACGCTAGCCGCTGCCACAGGGGTCAACTGGTAGACGTCGGTCAGAAACGGCATGCCCCAAAGGCCTGCAAAAGCCAGCACCGATCCCACAATACCCCCGGGTGCAAGTGCAAGCAGCCAAGTGTTGCGATATCTGAGCACAGCGCGCAACCTGTCCCCCTCGCCCGTTTGTGCATCCCCAGCATCGGCGACCGGTATGTAACCGCGATAGCCTTTGTCAGAGGGGTCATCCCGCACTACCAGCCAGACCAGCAACGCGAGCATTAGCGCCACCCCGGCTGTCGCAATCACCACCGCGCGCCACCCAAACACGTTGCTCGCGAATTGCAAAGGCACGCCACCGAACACAGCGCCAGTCATACCGACCACCAGTAACAGCCCAGTGGCAAGGGCATAGCGCTGGGCAGGCAGCCAATGGGTCGCAAGCTTAAGGGCAGATACAAACGCCACGGCCACCGAACCTCCAATAAGAAAACGGCCCAGACCGGCCCAGAACAAGGTCGATGCTGTAGCAAACACCACTGCACCGATAGCACTAAGAAAAAGCCCGCCTACCAGTAGCCACCGCGGACCCCAACGATCAACCAACAGGCCCGTAGGCACCTGCATGGCAACGTAAGAATAGAAATACAGGCCCGAAAGGCCACCAAGTGCTGCTGCACTAAGGCCAAAGTCCTGGCTCAGCTCCCGGTGTAGTACTGCTGGTGCCACTCGATGAAAAAACGCCAGCAAAAAAAATGCTGCCCCCAAACTCCAGACAAACCAGGAAAGCGATGCTGAAGGGAGTATGCGATTGTTAGTAGAGTGCACGATATCGGTACGCCACAAAAAGCCGGCAGTTGCCGGCAGTGCTTGATAATTCCGTTTATCGGAACATCAACAGATTGGGAAGACGGTATTTAATTCTACGTGACTTCTGGTCTAGAATTGGCAAAGTTTTTGCAATAGTGCGA
>JASLLH010000195.1:0-1624 GCA_030747115.1 Arenicellales bacterium | reverse complement strand
GCACCTCGAACTTGCGCAACGGCGAGAGGTCCATGATCACGGCTCGCTCCCGGCAGGCCCAGTATTCGTCCACGGCACCGGCATTATTGAAAATGGTTGGCAGCCAGTAGCCTCGATATTCGGTGAAGTTACGGGTCAGTTGTGCGGTGCGGGCATGGAAGCCAGTCTCGCGGGTCAGTTGGGGTTGGGCGTCCGCTGTCATTCTGTAGGCGATTGCTTTAGAAAAGGGTGGTTCCGAAGCATACACGCGCACGTGTATGTCTGTCGGGTTCCAGCCATTGGCAGCGCTGGTGTCGTCCGGGCAGGCGCTGGACGCGCAGAGCAGATCGGTCAGTGCCCGCAGCAGGACATAGTCGCCGGGCCGTGACCATGGCTCGTCCAGGTACAGTATGTTGCCCTGATCGATGCCGGTGTTGAAGAAAAAATTAATTGCCGGCCATGCCGAGCGGGGCTCGACCCCGTGGGCTTGCAATACCGAGCTCAAGTTGTCTGAGCAGTTGGGATGGCCGAAATAACCCTTGTCCTCATAAGACTTGGCGGTGCAGGCAAGGCCGAAGGTGTCGTGCCGGCCACAGGTGTCACGGATCACCTCGACCAGCGGCTGCATGTCTTGGTCGAAAAACTTGGAGAAAAGTCCGGGGCCAGGGTAGGCGGCTCCCACCAGCGTGCGGGTAGCGGTGGCATCGATATTGCGTTCCATCCCCCGGTCGAGCCCGGCCTGGGTGAAGGCGAGAAAATCCGAACATTGCCGGCCGGCCACGTCGATGATTTGTATGTATTCACCCGCTCGTACCATGTACTCGCTGGCCGTACGCCGCGTTATGCGGTGGTCCAACCGGGGGTCGGCGAGGGGTTCGGGGAGGGCCGGCTCGTGCAGGCCGTGCGCGGTGGAACGGCGCACGTGGGCGAGCAGCGTTGTTGGTGGAGTATGTTGGTCCACCATCATAGGTTCACCCGGTGCACAGATAACACAGAGACATTCACGGCCAGCCGTGAAAGACACAGAACTTCCTGCAGGTGCGTCGGCGCTAAACAAGGCTATTGTTCGGGCTGTGGCTGGGTCGATGGCGCGCTGGCGCAAACCAGCGAGCAGACGGTGGGCACTGTCACCACCGTTTGCGAGTATCGCCTTGAGGCCGGCAGCGTCGGTGGTGGTGCGCTCGCTCAGCGCACCCGGGTCGGAGCTACCGTCAGGCGCGAAGGCGCTGATCTCTCCGGCTTGCGCACCCTCCGGATCGGTAACGGTAAGCACATCGTCAGGGAACATCTTAAAGACGATCGCACCGGCGCCGGGAACAGTGTAGCGTTCAAGAAACGGATCAGTTCGCCACAGGCCCGGCTCGCGTACGTGCGGCCGCGCGGGGCTTGCAGTGGCATCCATCCGGGGGCTGTACGCGGTGGTAAATCGAGACAGAAAAAGAGTTCTTGTTTTATTGTTTTTTCGAAGCGTGAACGATCAATATTACTCCTAATAACGGGTCATGTCCTGTATTATTTTTAATGGCCCTGTATCGGTATAACTGATTGATAAATTTTGCAAAAAGTACTTAGTTGGGCAGGGTAATTGTCGCCCAAAGGCTATTCATTTCCCAGTTGTTGGAGTTAGGATATGCGCCCGTGGGGA
>JASLLH010000194.1:0-1703 GCA_030747115.1 Arenicellales bacterium | reverse complement strand
CGTCTGGTGACGGCGGAAGGTTTTCTTCACGATACCTGCGAGGTTGGGGTTTTTCTCGGCTGCGCTTGTGCCTTTGCCGATGCCGCCACCAAACTCAATGACGGTGTCACAGCCGCCGTCGACCGCCTGCAGCAGGTTAGCGTGCCAGAGCACCGGCTTGAACAGTTGTGCAAAAAGGTTTGCCTTAATGCCAGCGGCATCCTGCGGGTGGAAAGATCCCGTGTAGTTCGACAATACCTTGAGGGCGGGGGCGTGAAAATCTGCCGCTTCTAGTACCTCCCGAAAGCGCCTAGCTGCCCCGACCATATAGTAGGTGTGAAATGCCCCTTCGGTTTTAAGGCGCGTTGAGCGCTTGCCGGGGTGGGTTTCCTGCAGCTCGGCGACCAGCGCATCAAGGTCCTGTGTCTGCCCGCCAACTGCGGTCTGCTCCGGTAAGTTGCAGGCGGCAACGGCGCAGTAGTGCCGGTTGGCAAGCGACCGGGCGCTCTCAAGATCCAGTGGCAGGGCCTCCATTTCGCCCTCACCCAGCTCTCCCATCAGCCGGCCGCGTTCGGCGACCAGGCGCAAGGCCACGGCAAACTCCAGCACTCCGGCGGCGACTAGCGCTGAGTATTCCCCCAGGCTATGGCCGGCCGCCGCCCGCGCCGATACCCGGCCGGCAGTCACCTCGGTGAAGGCCTGCAGGCAGGCCACCGAGTGGGTCAGCAGCACCGGCTGGGTGTAGCGAGTGAGGTGAATCTGTTGCTGCGGATCATCGAAAGAGAGGGCGGCAATATCGTAACCCAGCACCTCACTTGCTTCCCCGTAAACTTTGCGAGTCGATTCGAACGCCTGAAAAAGATCTTTGCCGATGCCCGGGTACTGGGAGCCCTGGCCGGGAAAGATGAGCAAAATGGAAGAGTCAGAATCGGTCAAGTACAGTACAGCCGCAGTTTCGGCAGATGATCAAGGATATTCTTACGGCCCGCATTGTATCGTCTACCCTAGGCCACGGCCAAAGAGTGAGCCGACTGTTCAGGTGTCCCTGAGTGGCACGGTCGCGAACGGAGCATGAGTCTGCGGCCCGGGGATAGCACCCCGCTTGTAGCAGGCATGACGTTTCACCTGATTCCCGCGATCTGGCAGGACGACTGGGGCCTTGAAATAACCGAGAGTTTTCTCGTCACCGAAAGCGGCGCGGAGCCGCTGTGCAACTACCCGCGACAATTGTTGGTAAAGGGCTGATTTCGGTAAAAAATGATGGATTGCTTTGGTCGGCGTCGTTGAGTTGATTTGGTGCGGTGCAAAATCAATGAGGAGACCTGAAGCGGGGTTCAGGAATGGTTTAGATAAGGTAAGAAAATCAATAAAAAATTAAAGATTAAAAAGAAAATTCGATAATTTCACTTTAAAAACCGGTATTTTTCAATAATGACCCAAAAAAAAGCCCGTCCCAAAAGGGGGACGGGCTTAATCTAAGGAGGAGGATATGAGAATCAGAAATTGTGCATTGCACAAAATCTGAAAAGAGAGTAACAAGGCCCGATTTAGTTGTCAACCCGGCTGCGTGTGCGGTCTGACCGGCAGCGTATATTGGCATCCGGGAGCGACACCGCCGGCGGTGGCTGTTTGTCAGGGACTGGGGCATAGTCATAACATGACGCTATTGATCGCCCGGCACGGACAGACCGATTGGAATCGGCTTGGGCGCTGGCAGTCACGTA
>JASLLH010000193.1:0-1785 GCA_030747115.1 Arenicellales bacterium | reverse complement strand
CCTGTATTTTTGTTAATGGCCCTGTATCGGTATAACTGATTGATTAATTTTGCAAAAAGTACTCAGTTGGGCAGGGTAATTGTCGCCCAAAGGCTATTCATTTCCCAGTTGTTGGAGTTAGGATATGCGCCCGTGGGGAGGCTTTCGGAATGGCCTTGGCTAGCGGGCATGCCGAAACTCCTTCAGCCGTAGTTTTATAGCAACGCAATGGGTTAACTTCAACTTAGGCGGAGGACAAACTGTGGACACGGATATTGGTGCGCTAACGACTATCTTTACGGAGTTCTACTACTGGGTCACGGTAGTGTTGATGTTTCTGATCCACGTGGGTTTCTGTATGTACGAGGTCGGGGTATCGCGTCACAAGAATCATCTGCATACCCTGATGAAAAATACCATGCTGATTCCGCTGGTGACTGTGACGTTTTTCTTCTTCGGCTGGTGGATCTACTGGGCGTTTCCCAATGGTCCCTGGATTTATCAGGGGGAAGGGCTGATTCTCAATGCCGATGGCTGGGGTGGCAATGAATTGGCATTACCGTGGAAGCCGATCATGGCCGTGAACTTTAATGATCACATCATGATGGTGTTCTGGGCGGCATTCTTGCTGTTCTCGTGGACTGCAGCGTCGATCGTATCGGGCGCTGTAATCGAGCGGATTCGGACCTCGGCTTTCGGTATTCTTGCGATCGCCATTGGTTCGGTCTTTTGGGTTGTGGATGCTGCCTGGGGCTGGCACTACAACGGCTGGATGGTCAAGATGCTGGGCTATCACGATGCCTACGCCTCAGGCGTGATCCATGCCGTGGCTGGTGGTTTTGCTCTTGGCATCTTGGTAGTGCTTGGTCCGAGGATCGGAAAGTTCGCCGCTGACGGGACGCCGAACAACATCGGCCCGCGTAATCCCTGGCTGGTGACATTAGGCCTGTTTCTGATCTATACCGGTTTCTGGGGGTTTTACGCGGCCTGCAATATTCCAGTTTTTGATATTGGAGCCGACTACGGCGTCGCGGAGGCCGGCACCTTGTTCAGTGCGACCACGATCTACGTTACGCCGACGACCTTGAGCGGTATTACAGCCAACTTCATCATGTCGCTGGCCGGGGGTCTTATGATGGGTTACGTCGTTTCCAAGGGTGATCCCTTCTGGACCTACTCCAGCGGTCTGGCCGGTATCATCACGGCCTCGGCCGGTAACGATCTCTATAACCCCCTGCAGGCCATGATCATTGGCGCGATCGGTGTCGCCATCATGTACAAACTGCACTACTGGGTCGAGCGCCGGTTCAAGATCGATGACGCAGTCGGCGCTGTAGCGGTACACGGTTACGCCGGTGTGGTGGGTCTCGTCATCTGTGGTTTCGTGCTCTGGGGTTATCCGTCATCGGCCTATGAGGGTTATGCCTCGATCAACCCGCTCGGAATGATCATCGGTGCCGTCATCATGTTTGGTGTTCTCGGTTTTCTGCCTGGTTGGATCATTGCATCGATCCTGAACAAGGCTGGCAAGCTGCGGATTCCGCACGAAGTGGAACTGGCGGGAATGGACTTAAACCTCATGCAGGCATCGAAGAGCGATCACGATGCCCATGCAGCTGCCGAGCATTAATGGAGGAACTACGATATGGCTACTATTGAAGCATGGTCAGCGGAGACGTTTACTGCATTACAAGAGGGCTCTGGCGCCATCTATCCCATGGTGGGAACGGAGTGGGTCTGGCTCATTATTGCGGTGGTGTTCTGGCTCTGGTGGCATTTCAAAACCAGCGCTGGGGAGACCGAGGA
>JASLLH010000192.1:0-1788 GCA_030747115.1 Arenicellales bacterium | reverse complement strand
AACCCGTGCACCGACACAGATTACCCGCAAATAATTTGCTGATCGGCTGATCGTCCAGTTCGCTGCCACCGGCATGCAGCCAGGCCGCCATGACCGCGATCCCTGGCGTGCAATAACCACACTGGACCGCGCCATACTCGGCGCAGATTGCTGAAAACCGTGTAAGAAATGCCGCCGGTAAACCCTCTATCGTGGTGATCTCGCATTTCTCCACCACCCCGGTCAACAACAGACACGAACACATCGGCTCACCGTCGATCAGCACCGTACAAGCGCCACAGTCCCCCTCGCCACAGCCTTCTTTTACACCCATCAGGCCTAACTCCAAGCGCAGCGTGTCAAGTAATCGCCGGCCGGCAAAAGACGGCGGCACATCACGCGGCGCGCCATTCACGCGTAGAGTCAGTTGTGTTTTCATGATGTCTCGACAGGTGAGCAACCGGCTGTAACCTGCTTGGCGGCTGCCAAAACCACCTCCTCGGTCAAGGCCCGTACCAGTTGGCGGCGGTAGTCGGCGCTCGCCCGATGATCGGTGATCGGCTGGCAACACTCGGCTGCGAGATTCGCGCACCCTCGCAGTTGCGCCGGCTCCAGCGTGCGCCCGACCAGCAATGCAGCCGCCTGGCCAGCATCCAGCACGGTTGGACCAACCGCCCCCAGTGCTATGCTGGCCTGCGCTACGGTCTGCTGGTCACTTTCAAAGCGCACCCGTGCGGCGACGCTGGCCAACGCCAGGTCGAGGGCATACCGCTGGGTGAAGCGGCGAAAAGCGCTGCCCTCGAGCGGTCCCAGACCGCGCACGGTTACCCCGGCCGCCAGTTCCCCTGGGGCAAGATTTATTTTTCCGGGCGCACAGATGAACTCGGAAATCTTGATAGAACGACGGCTACCCGTCGCGTTGACAACATCAACCATGGCATGGTGAACGTACAACCCGGGAAGCGTATCGCCCCCAGGGGAAGCTGTGCAGACATTGCCGACCAGGGTTGCCTGGTTGCGAAGCTGCACCGAGCCGACAACAGAAGCGCCGTCGATGACGGCTGGGATCAACGATCGGAGTTCACCGGATCGGGCTACATGCGACAGTGGTACCGCCGCGCCGATCTGCACCTGCTGCTCTGAAATATCAACAATGTGCCATTCATCGATGCCACCCGTCCATGCCAGTTGCCGTGGCTCACCGCGCTGGCTCGCCCACACCACCAGATCGGTCCCGCCTGCCAAGGGACGGGCGCCAGCGGCGACGCAGGCGAACAATTCGCCAAGATCATTCGGCCGATGCAACTCCACCGGCGGCAAATAACTCGGTCGTAGTACTGGCGATACGGTAGGCATCATCGGGTCAGCTCATTCGAATCCTGGACTGCATGACTACACGCCCCCGTTAAGTGAAGGTCAAATGATCCATGACCCGCGGGGTATATCCAGGACATCTCGGCGGGCGCAATCCTAACACGCCACTGGCCGTGCAACTCGGCTATGATGCGACTCCAGCAACGGCACAGCGACCGTTTCAACCCAACTTCCGCCAACGGATTATAAGGATGCAAGAACTGGCTTTTCTCGACGCCACCGCACAAGCGTACCTGGTTCGAAACAAGGAGATTTCGGCGACCGAGTTGATCGAGTTTACTATAGCGCGCATCGAGCAATTAAATCCGGCGTTGAACGCAGTGGTCACCACGCTTTACGATCGAGCACGGGCGGCCGCTCGACAAATCGACGTAGGTGCGCCTCTCGCTGGGGTGCCGATGGTGCTCAAGGACCTGGTAGCTGAGTGCGCGGACA
>JASLLH010000191.1:0-1824 GCA_030747115.1 Arenicellales bacterium | reverse complement strand
TTGAGCAAGGCTATGCGCTGGCGAAAGCTGTCCGCGAAGTTGACCTCGCCGCGCATGGCGGCAGCCGTGATGCTGGAGACCATCTCGCCGACGCCGGCGGCCCGGGCCAACTCATCGATCACCTCGTTCTGGATCAGGGTCGAATCCATGTCGAAACAGACCAGCCGCCGATTGCGGCGGAATGCATCGTCACCCTGGATGGCCACGTCGATGTCCATCTCCTGTGACAGGTGCAAAAAGGTCGCGCGCATAACGGTCATATCAGGCACCTCGCCGCGCACCGCAAACTCGATCGCCGCTCGGCGTTTGTATTCCGGTGTGCTAAGAAGAGCCCGGCCCGATAACCGTGTGATACGGTCGATGTTGAGGTTGTTGACCGTAATCAGTTCGGACACTCGGCTCAGGTGCTCGGCCTTGATCTGCCGTCCAAGCACCGTGATGACATGCCGAGACTGGCCCTGGGCACCAACCCAGTCGCTGTAGTCGACCTCTGATACCGGAGTAAAACGTACATCCAGATCGAGTTCGTGCGCTTTGAAAAGGAGTTCCTTAAACACCTGTGAACTGCCGGGCCCGGCCGGAATCTCGACCAGCATGCCCCAGGAGAGTTCATTGTGTATGACCGCCTGTCCGATATCGAGTACATTAACCTCGAATCGACCGAGAACGGTAGTGAGTTGGGCGGTAATGCCCGGCCGGTCATGGCCGGACACCTTGATCAGGACAATCTCTTTCATCTGGCTGCCCGGTAACTATAACAGCAAGTCCGTGGTTGGCAGGCACTATCGGTGACAACGTTCCATGATGGCGCCGACCGCGCTGGATCATAACCCGAGTATTTGACCTACATCAAAGCAGCGGGTGGTATAACTCACGAAGATACAGGTAATATTTCTTTCGTTACTGTAATTGAAACGGGGAGCGCAATCATGGGTGAGATCGTTTTAGCGGCCAAGGTAACGCACGTGCCTTCAATGTTTATCTCGGAAATGCCCGGAGAACATGCAGGGTGCCGGCAACCAGCCATCGACGGGTTAGCCGAGATCGGCAGAAGGGTAAAGGCAGCGGGTGCCAGTTCGGTAGTGGTTTTTGATACTCACTGGCTGGTGAATTCAGGCTATCACATCAACTGTAATAGCCCTCATCAGGGATTGTATACGAGCTCGGAGTTTCCCCATTTCATTCGTAACCTGGAATACGATTATGCCGGCAATACAGCGCTTGGGCAGACCATTGCCGAGATTGCAACTGCCAACGGTGTGCTAACACGAGCACATTCAGATATTCCGTCACTCGGCCTTGAATATGGCACCCTGGTGCCTTTGCACTATATGGGCGTGTCCCGTGACCTCAAGGTAGTTGTAGTCGCCGGCTGGTGTTATGACGCGAGTTATGACGAATCAAAGATTGTTGGCCAAGCCGTTCGCCAGGCGATTGAACGATCTGACGAAAAGGTCGCTGTACTGGCAAGCGGCTCTCTGTCCCATCGGATATGGGAGAACCACCTGGTCGAACAAGGATTATTCAAGATCAGCCGACCGTTTAATGAGGCGGTGGATCGTATGGTGCTCGAAATGTGGCAGCAGGCCCGGATCAGGGAGTTTCTGGAAATACTGCCCGACTACGCAAAACACTGCAGCGGAGAGGGATGGATGCACGACACGGCGATGCTGTTTGCGATGCTCGGCTGGGATCAGTATCAGGGTAGCGCAGAGATTTTGACTGACTATTTCCCGAGCTCGGGAACAGGTCAGTGCAATGCCGTGTTTTCATTGTAAAAATGGCACCCTAGCTGTAGTAGCGCCCTAATCTTAAGCAGTGCCG
>JASLLH010000190.1:0-1856 GCA_030747115.1 Arenicellales bacterium | reverse complement strand
CCGTCTTTTACGAAGACCTCCCAACTGCAAGCCATTGAACAGTTGACGCCATGACCCGTTCGTACACTGTAGTCATAGTTCCACCGTTTCCTGTAGAAATCCTCCCAAGAGCGAGAATCCTCGTTTACGCTAAACCATTTGCTGCCGTTTTTCACGATATATCCTTAGTAGGTTTCTTTCGGTTTCAGTTCACCTTACGTCAACTTTCTTCCGCCCGACTATGAGCCCAATCAACGTAAGAACAATCAGTAACACGACGCTGATGATTACGGTAGGCACATATTGAGAAGGAAGTCCCGATGCCACAACTGCTTGTTGTTCGATGCTCTGTAAATATGAAATAACTGCGCTTACCTGAGCATCAGTCAATCCGAGCCGTACCATCGGCACACCGTTGGCTTCTTGCAACAGTTGCATGGCAATTGGGTCATTTTCGGCAATCAGGCTATCGGGTTCTTGGATTTGCCGCACCAGCCAGCTTGCTTCCCTGCGCGAGGTTACTCCCGCCAGATCTGGTCCCACCAATTTCCCTTTGCCGATGGTGTGGCAACCGGCACAAAAGCTTTGAAAAACCTGTTCACCGCTCTGCGCCGCCTGACTCGATTGAATTGACCCCAGGCAAATTACGGTCATGAGGGCTGTTAGCCCCGGGAGCCGCCACCTTTTTGACGCTCTAGTCATCATATTTACCCGCCTTTCAAGTCTGAGAATTCGATTTGCTTGCCCTTTTCCTTAATCTTTTGTTGGGTTGACCGGTAATTATTCGGTTTCTCCGCCTACCCCGCCTTCAAATGGGGGGCCGGGCAGGTTTGTCACTTGTTCGATAAAACCGATCATTTTCTCCAGGTCTTGAAAATATGTTTCCTCTTCACCCTGGACGTGGCGAATGTGTCCTCGCCACATCGGATCTCCATTGGCGCCACTCTCCAGCCAGAGCCGGGCCACAAAAGATTCCGATGATTCAATTTTTCCCATGTACACTCGTCCCAACCATTTGACTGATTTTGGCTGCACCCGCTAGTTAACACTTGCGGGTTACAATCTGGTAACTGGTCAGTAACAACTCAGTAACAATAAAATGGGTAGGTCACTTAGGGCAGATCCACCACAGTGAATGGTGAATCAACCTAGTGAGATCGAGGCAATGTGAGTGTTGCGGGCAAGATCCAGCAAAGGCGAGAAGGAAAACCGAGTGAACCAAAGTGCGCGAGCAGGCGGCTCTTCAACTACGTTGGCCAAACAAATATTTTGTATGCCAGCCGGATCAGTTTTCCGGCTTTTTCCTACCGTGTGTTTTGAGAATTTGTCGGTATAAGCGTTCGGTTTCAGGCATCGGCTCCATATCAAACTCACGCTTAAGGAATTTCTGACATTTCTGGTACTCGGCTATAGCCCAATCGGCGCGATCGAGGTGCACCAAGTGTTCCATAAGAGCACGGTAAAAGCTTTCCCGGCCGGGATCAAAAACCAGGGCTGTTCGGCATACCTGTGCCGCCTCGGAGTAGTGACCCAGTTCACCATGACAATCCGCCATCCCGGCCAGTAAACTCAGAAAGATCTCCCGCAGTTGTTCCCGTTGCACCATACACCAATCCGCATAGACATCTTCTTCCAGATAGTCACCCTCGTAGAGATGACGTGCGTGCTCGTAACGGTGTAGTGCAGAGTCCCATTGCTGCTGATATTGCAGCGCCTTGCCCTCGGCGACAGATAGTTCGAAGACCGATGAGTCCACCCACACAGCCTCCCGTCTAAGCGCATAACTCTCGCTGGTCGTTTCTATAATATCTTCAGGTAAACCGGCGGCACGTAACTCTTGACGTAGAGAATGTATTATCACTTTGAGCCGCTTCCAC